>JADLFC010000029.1 GCA_020845775.1 Deltaproteobacteria bacterium | reverse complement strand
TTGAACCCATATCTACTAATGTAAAAAAGTCCAGCTTTTCCTTTTCTTTTTTCGTTCCAGCTTTTTTTCTTTACGGCGTTAACGGTTGTAGAGCAGAACGAAAGATAGAGATGAGATTAATTTAAAAAACCCCTTGGTGCGACTAAAGCGCAGAAAACTTCGCTTTAAGTCGCACCAACAAATCCCTTTAGGCGGCCTTTCGGCGCTGCCGCCTAACTAAAAAAAATACTACCCCGGCAACCACCGCGCCGATGCCGGGGTAAAAAACAAAACCAATCCACCACGGTGCACGGTTTCCGACCGTGGTGAAGACCAGCGCTAGCCCTATTACGCTGGCTACGTAAGCGAGCCCGCTTACATTCTCTAAAAAAAAATTCTTAATTTTTCTCATTTTTCCTCCTTTCAAAGGAAAACTTAATAAAAAAGGCCAGAGCTCAAGCTCTGAAAACCTTTAAAGACTCATCTCCCGTGTCCGCGCCTCTTTCTTAGAGTAGCCTTGGCGTGAGACAAGGAAGAGGAGTTTTTGCTCGTCAATCAGGAATAATCGATGAAAAAGATCTAAAAAGACTTATTAAGAAACACCTCATTAATAGTATAACTTTCCTTAGAAAAATGAAACTGGTTCCAGGTTCTTTTTTGAGCTATGTCTTGATAAACAAAGCAACGGCGTTCAAGGTTTAGGTTAGGTTTAGGTTTTTTCAAGGTTTTTTAAGAGCTTTCTCTAAGGTAATAAAAAGCAAATGCACATACAACTAAGCTATGAGTAATTTGCTGTGTCCTTAAGAGCGTTGGAATGCTTGCTAGCGGCACTAGCTCCACTGCAATATCTTCTGCAGGATCGAGGTTTTGTTTGTCGTTTAGCTTGCAGCCAGTTGCCAAATACGAATAGCAGCGATTTGTCTGTATCGCCGGATTGGCATGAGTAAAACCTAAACTTTCAATGTGACTGGAAACATAACCAGTTTCTTCCTTCAACTCACGCACAGCCGTAGCTTCTGGATCCTCGCCACAGTCTACTATACCCCCGGGAATTTCTAGTTCTATCGTCTTAGTGCCATGGCGATATTGCCTAATGAGAACCACCTCGCCATTATCCGTAAGGGGGATAACATTGACCCAGCTTGGGCATTCTAGATAAAAGAAATCATCCTCGTGACTGCCGTCGGGAGAACACGAGCGCTCGGAATAAAGCGAAAATACCCGGGTTTGATTTAGCAACTTTGAACTAATTTTTTTCCAAGGTTTTAGCATAATTGAGTTGTTGCTCCTTCGCCACAAGAGTTATACCGTTTCCAAAAAGTAAGTTAAATATTTTACTTTTTGGAAACGGTATTTGTTGTTTATTGGCAAGTGCTTAAGCACTTGCTGTTTATACCATTTACAAAAATCCCTTTTGCAAATGGTATAAATTATTAATAAAATCAGACACTTACATTGCTCGCTAAAATCCCATCATACTCATGTCTAAATTTCTGAAGCATCTCTAAAATTTCTTGGATTATTGTTCACACGCTCCAATTATCCATCTAAGGAGGAGAAGAAAATGAACGACGACAGAATTTCACAAGTATTTGGAAACTTACAAGAACTAGAAAAACGAGTCGAGCATTGCAAAAAAATTCTAAGCAGGAAAAGAAAATACGAGCCCAATCTGACTCTCATGCTTAGGCAACAAGAACAGATTCTCGTAAAAATGCGCCGAACCGCCAACAAACTGCAACTCGAAAATGCTTCGGAAGATTGGCAAAATTTCTATAGGTCTCTAAACGTTTTTAACGGCTTACGAGCTATCGTTCAGCCAGAAATACTTCAAACTTTCTCTGAACTTTCAATTAACAAGGCTGAAGTGCGAGCATAACCACAAGCACTAAGCCATTGCTAAACGCTAGCTCGTTACATCTATACAATACACCAACCACTGCAAGCGGTTGAGCTAAATTGAAGACAAAAACATTAGCTCAACCGCTTGCTTGCATCGAGCGCAGTCGCTAGATCTGAAATTAAATCTCCCACATCTTCTATCCCAACCGATGTTCGTACAAATCCACCCGTTATCCCAAGCTTTTCGCGCACAGCTTGAGGAATACTCGCGTGAGTCATAATGGCCGGATGCTCTATAAGCGACTCAACGCCACCTAAACTTTCCGCCAACGAAAAGAGTTTTACCTTTTCCAGGAAACTCCGCGCCCTCGACTCCCCGCCTGCTACGACGAAGCTTACCATTCCACCGCCAGCACGCATCTGCTTAGTCACTACTTTGTAGTCAGGATGAGACGGCAAACCTGGATAAATGACTTTTTCTATGTCGTCTCGCCGCAACAGAAATTCCGCTATCTCCTGCGCATTGCGGCAGTGGCTCTCCATGCGAATCGCAAGCGTCTTAGTAGAGCGCAAAAGTAAAAAACAATCCAGTGGCGCCGGAACTGCCCCAACAGCATTTTGAATGTAGTATAAGCGCTCGGCAAGCGTTTCGTCATTGACAAGCACCACTCCACCAATTACATCCGAATGGCCTCCAATATACTTAGTGCTAGAATGCAAAACCAAGCTAGCGCCAAGTTCAAGCGGATTCTGCAAATAAGGAGATGCAAACGTATTATCTACCACGACCTTAAGCTTATTCTTCTGCGCCACATCGCTAACCATCTCAATGTCTATTACCTTTAACAAAGGATTCGTAGGCGATTCGACCCAAATTAGTTTTGTCTGTGGCGTAATTGCAGCTTCTAGCTTTTCAAGACTTCGCAAATCGACATAAGAATAAGACAAACCCATTTTTGAAAATATATTTTCAAATAACCGAAAAGTGCCTCCATACACATCGTCACAACATACGACGTGATCTCCCGAGACTAGTAGATGCATAATGGCATCTATAGCCGCACAGCCAGAGGCAAAACATATTCCGAACTTAGCTCTCTCCAAAGCAGCGATATTTTCCTCCAGCGCCGTGCGCGTCGGATTGTTAGTTCGCCCATAATCGTACCCACTATACACTCCCGGACTAGTTTGAACGTAAGTCGAAGTCTGATAAATAGGTGTCATTATCGCATGCACGCCAGGAGAAGGTTCCTGACCTGCATGAATAGCTCGCGTTGAAAAACCAAATTTCTCACTAGCAATGTTATTTTTCATAAAATCCTCCCATAAATGGCATGACTATCCTCTCCCGTGCATAGCTCTCGCCATATCTCGCACTGCTTCGCGCGTCTTCATGTCCTGGCGCTTATCGTGCAGTTTCTTACCGCGCCCAAGACCAATTTCGACCTTACATCGACCTTGTTTAAAATACAGTCGCAACGGCACTATAGTTAAACCTTTTTGTTGAATCTTGCCAATTAGCTTGTCGATTTCTCGCCTATGCATTAGGAGCTTTTTATCTCGAATTGGATCGTGCGCATCAACTCGGGAGTGCGAATACGGACTTATGTGACAGCCTACCAAGAAAAGCTCGTCGCCTTTAAATTTCACGTAGCTCTCCTTCAGATTAACCTCACCACCGCGAATAGATTTGACCTCACTGCCCGCCAAAACTATCCCAGCCTCAAATACCTCTACGATTTCATAATCGTAGCGCGCTTTCTTGTTTACCTGAACTACCTTGAATCCATTTTCAACTTGAGCAACACTCTGGCTCTGCTTTTTTTTGCCCAATTACGCCTCGCCCCCTGCCCCTCTAATGTTTATAGGCACGCGTCAAGTGCATATTATCGATTAACCTGATTTCATCGACATAAGCCGCCACCAAAATCCGAGCCTCATCTACAATTTCGTCAACAGCTCTTAGGTTATCCGTATCGACCACAGCAACGTAGTCCACTTTTAGTTTACCTTGGTTTTCTAGCACCTCTCGCATTGGCTCTATTATTTTCGAAGCCTTTTTCTCCCCCTCCTCCACTAGTTTTAAACTAAGCTGAAGAGATTTATAAATATTTAGAGCTCGCATTCGCTGCTCATCATTTAGGCGCAAATTTCTAGAACTCATCGCCAATCCATCCGACTCTCGCATCAATGGCGCTGGAACGATGTTCACGGGAAAATGCAAATCCTTGACCATTTGCTGAATAACTTTTAGCTGCTGAAAATCCTTTTCTCCAAAAATAGCCACATCGGGAGACACGAGATTAAACAGTATCGAAACTATGCTAACCACTCCATCAAAATGCCCCTTGCGATACTCTCCCTCCCATAGATCGGCAAGTTCGCCCGCTTTTACGGTACAACGTCGCACAGAAGATTCCTTGCCCAACATCCGATCCAACGTTTTTCCGCAGGAAAAAATTTCCCGCGCATTTGGAACGAAACAAAGGTTAACTCCAACCGACTCCGCCTTATCTAAATCTTGGCCTATTGTTCGCGGATAATTAAGCAAGTCCTCCTTAGAGTTAAATTGCAGTTCATTTACGAAAATAGACATAACTACGTAATCGGAGTTCTTTCGGGCAATATCTACCAAGCTCAAATGCCCACCATGCAAAGCACCCATAGTGGGTACAAAAGAAACCACTTTTCCTTCGCTTTTCCTGCCCAAAATCTCTTCTCGCAATGTGCCGATATTTTCTGCTACTTTCATATGCCTATATCTACTAACTAATATTTACCACAGCCGATAACTTGCCCACCTTTCGCTTATAAGTGTATTCCTCTGTTGGGAATTTTAACTCCCTAACCTCTTCGGCAAACGTTTTTACAGCCTCTATCACGTCTTGGCCAAGCGATGCGTACTGCTTAACGAACTTTGGTTTCTTTGTCTCCTCTGGTAGCTTGAGCCCCAACAAATCGTGCAACACTAGCACTTGCCCTGAACACTCGGCGCCGGCTCCGATTCCTATTGTTGGGATATGTAGTTGCTGAGTTATTCGTCCTGCTAAATCGGGAGGTATGCCTTCTAAGACTACTGCAAAAGCTCCAGCCTCTTCTATTGCCAAAGCATCTTCTATTATCTTGTTCTCCTCAGATACCGCCTTCCCCTGAACCTTAAAACCACCCATGCGATGATAGCTCTGAGGAGTTAATCCTACATGCCCCATAACTGGGATATCTGCCCTAACGATATTTCGAACAGTGGGAGCCATATTTGCACCGCCTTCCAATTTAACCGCCGCCACATCAGCCTCCTTGACAAAACGACCCGCAGATTCCAAAGCCTGCTCAGCGCTTAACTGATAGGACATAAACGGCATATCTGCTACGACAAGCGCGTTTCTTACAGCTCTGCTAACAAGGCGGCTATGATAGATCATCTCATCTACACTAACAGGAAGCGTAGTGCGAAGACCTTGCACAACAGTCGCCAATGAGTCTCCCACCAAGATGATATCGACTCCAGCCGCATCTACCAACTTCGCAAAGACATAATCATAGGCAGTAAGCATTACTAATTTTTCATTAGAGTATCGCTTGCTAATTATATCTGGCACAGTAATAGGATTGCTCATAAACACTCTCTACTATTAGTTTCACGCAATTCACGTCCAAAGCGTAGATTGTCTTATTCTCTCGTTAGGCAGTATACTAACTACATATGAATAATGCCATAACTCATATAGGGAAAAATTTCATCGTAGGATTAAGTGGTTTAACATTAACCAATCGCGAAAAAGAGCTACTTAGCCTATTAAAACCATCTGGTATAATAATTTTTTCTCATAACATCGATAAGGACGACGCTAACTGGCCGAATAAGCTGCATTTACTTATCAACACCGCTAAGGAAGCAATAGGGAATGAACACATTTTGGTATCGATAGACCACGAAGGCGGGAAGGTGCACAGGCTACCGCCTCCGGTTACGCACTTTCCTCCGGCTCGCATGTGGAAGGAGCAGTGTGAAGGCGTAGGCTCGTGCATGGGGTTAGAACTAAGAGCTTTATCGATAAATCTAAATTTTGCGCCGGTGCTAGATATTCATTGCGAACCACAAAACCAGGTAATTGGCAATCGTGCTTTTTCAGACTGCGCCGAGGAAGTCGGAGACCGAGCAATATCGTTTATAAAAGGCATGGAAGGCGAAGGAGTTTTGGCGTGTGCAAAACATTTCCCTGGACATGGCGCTACCGTAGCAGACTCCCATTTTGAGCTTCCAGTCTTAAATGTACCTGCGCCGACCATTTACAAAAGAGAACTCCTGCCATTTAGGAAAGCCATACAAAGAGGCATTCACCTCTTAATGACAGCTCATGTATTGTATCCTGCTCTCGATCCACTGAATCCCGCAACCACCTCAAGCATAATTCTAAGAGACATTTTGCGCGGGGAACTTGGTTTTAAGGGCGCGGTTATTTCTGACGCACTCGAGATGAATGCTTTAAGCAATATTTCAGCCGAGCATTTAGCAGTAAGCACATTGAGAGCTGGAGTAGATTTACTACTAGTGGCTAAGGTTGACAAACAACTACCCCTGGAGATGGCATGCGAGTTAGGACAGCATGCAATGATAGCAATTGATAACTTAACTCTTAGCGAATCAATACTTACCGAATCGCACAGCCACATAGACGAGCTAATGCTCTACAGCCAGTTACTTGCAAAAAACGCGAAATACAAAGACTATCCGATTTCCCTTCTTTGGGAGCAGGGGCGAAGAATACCACAAATCGCAACCTGCTAAAGGGACTCGCTCTAAAAACACATCACTAGCCCTAGAACTTTTGTCCGAAGAAACGCGGTGAGGCAACTCTTTGGCGTCGCTCGATAGGCAAATCATCGCAGTCAGCAGAATCCATGCGGACGTAAAAGGGAGTAAGGCTACTAAAAAGCTCCCATGAGTGAGATAGGGTAGAGCTAAGATCATCGTATACTTCTATAGCACCCGCAGTGCCACAGTACTTGCGAGAAATTTCGCCAATATCCGCAATTAACCTAAACCTCCTATCAGCCGTAAGGTTTTCCGCTAGTAATCCCAGGCTACCATCGGAAAACTTCGTCCTTCTATCCAAATAATAAGCTTCTGCAACCTCCTCATATCTCTCTAATAACTTGACAAGGCTAAACTCCATTTTCTCTATGTTCGCGCTTGCTAAATTATCCTGACTAGGCTCCAATGGCTCTACCACAGCAGACGATAGCTCTGCATCCTCTCGAACTTCGAACTCTCCAGCAGCGAGCTGGGCAATATTTGCCAAATCTTCCGCCGAGATGCGAACAGAACATTCATTACCAGGGTTTATTACCAAGCAAGAATCTCGTGGAACAACTAAGCTAAGACTTTCTCCAGGAACCGACAGACATTCGTATCTACCAGCCGACCATGCGTTAAAAAAATCTTCCGAACTAAACACAGGTAACAGCACTGTCCCCTTATCTGTAAACGTAGGAACGCTGTATTTTTCTACACCCCCAGATGAGCCATTAACAGTGCTAAAAGTGACCGGCACGAAAAGGTTCGCCTCTAGCAGCAAATCATAAGCTTTTTGCAAATGTTCACTACTGCCTTGGGCAATAAGCTCGAAAAAATTTTTAAGAGTATCACCGGTCGACACAATACTCCAAAAAAACTACTAATACCTTCCTAGACTCAAATAACAACCTTATGAAATAATTGTAAATTTAGCATAAGACTGCTAATAACACAAAACTTACTTACACAGTGGGCATATCTTATAATAAAGCGGTGGTTTGCAGTTTTTCCAAAACGCCCTTAAGGGCATTATGATGACTACAGTGCGCGATGAACACCCTAAAAGTCTCTCTAAGATCTTCGAACCTTTAGCCATTGATTCGTTAGATAACAACGGCTTAGCACTAGCCGCAAAGCAGGCTGCCAGTAAATGCACTCACCCTTCGCTAATAGAAGTAATAATTAGGCAAAACGCCGATTTAAAACCGAGCACCCTGCGGCATGCAAACATAGCCAAACTCGGAACCCCTAAAACTATTGCAGTTATCGCGGGCCAGCAGGCTGGGCTTTTTTTGGGCCCACTATATACATTCTATAAGGCCTGCTCATGTATCGCTCTCGCTAAACATCTTGAGCTAATAAGTGGAATTCCGACAGTTCCAATATTTTGGATACAAGACGAAGATCACGATTTTGCTGAAATCAACCATTGTTGGATTCCCAACATGAACGGCGACGCTGTTCGCCTAGAATTGCTAGGGGACAAGAAGAGCGATTATCTTAGCCGCGTTTCTGTTAAATATCGAACCATAAATTCTGACATTGAGCCACTTCTTGATATTGTTAAAACTGAATACCAGGCCCTGCCGTTTACGACCGAGATAATCGAACAAATCGAGGCATGTTACAAATCCGGAAAAAGCATTAGCGATGCGTTCCGCGAATTTCTAGGTCTAGTTTTTGCCGACGATGGTTTGGTTTTGTTTTCTCCCAGAGACGCCGCTGTAAGCAATTTGCTTTCGCCGATATTTGAACTATCGCTAGAAAAGCACGCTCAAATTGCGCAAGCACTAATAGAACAAACAGCGAAGCTAACCAAATACTGTGTCGACAATGTAGTTCATATTCGAGAAAATTCGCCGCTTTTTTTCTTCCACAAAGGTGGGGCAGATGGACCGCGATATAGACTTTCGGAGGATCTCCACTCTTGGAATCTGATAGGGGGAAATTGCTCAATTTCAAATTCAGAACTCATCGCCTTCCTTAAAAAAGAGCCTTTGCGTTTTAGCACAAGCGCACTCCTAAGACCCATAGCACAAGACTATCTCTTCCCAACAGTGGCCCAAATTGCGGGCCCAAGTGAAATAAACTACTTGGCACAAATGCGCCCGCTCTACGACATATTCGCTCTCAACAAGCCACTAATCGTTCCACGTCCTAGCATATTGTGCCTAGAACCAAAGATTAGGCGCAAACTTTCGCAGCTAGGACTTACTGCAAGCGATCTAGCCTTATCTGAAACCGACCTACTAAAGAAAGTAGCTCAAACTCACTCATCTCCGGCTCAAGAACCAGCCCATTTAGAAAATCAGATACTAGCTCAAATAGAAAAAGCCCTCGAGTTTTATAAAATGGCCGCATCTTCAGTAGATGAAACATTACTGGGAGCATTAGCTAGGACTAGCCAAAAAATCGCTAATCAAGTTCACGTTCTGGTTCAGCGCTACGAAGAAGCGTTTCTTAGACTGGACGACATGCATAAAAGCAGACTTAAGCAGATTCGAAATGCTTTGATGCCGAACGATATGCACCAAGAGCGAGTTTTTTCTCCATTATATTTCCTCTGCAAATATGGCTACTCTTTTAAAAATAGATTGATCGAAACTATAAATCCGCTATCTAGACAGAACTACGAACTCGATTTATAAGCCTCTCAATTCCCCGCTGAGGAATATTTGGAAACTCCATATTTCCAGCTAATGCCAGCTACAAACATACAAGCCACGGCCATAAGTGGTGTTAGATAGCAATAAACTGCAAATCCCTCCTTTTTAAAAAAATGAGTAGCTGGATAAAACGCAACAAAACCAAAGGGCACAACCCAAGATAAGATAAGCTGAATTGCTCGGTTAAAAATGGGCAGTGGATAGCGAGCCATGTGCATCAAATTATAGAACGGAGCTGCTACTCCCATTTTATCCTCGAAGTGGAAAGACAGCGATGCCAAAACCACAAAAACAGAAATGAGAATTAAAGCTCCAGAAACGCTACTGACCAAAAGCCATAAAATATCAGTGACTCCAAAAGAAAACCCGACTCCCCTATTCGCATAGGCCATCACCAATATTCCCAACACAAGATTTCCCAACACTTCCATATTAAACGATTCAAATAGAATCTGAAAAAGAGAATTCAAGGGCCGCACCAACACTTTATCAAATTGCCCTTGGACAACATATCTATCCCCAAAACTATATAAGTTCTGAGATACAGTCAAAAACAACGCCGTTGGTATCTGCGCATAGCCGTAGATAAATAACACCTCATCCCGACTCCAGCCGTTAAGTTCTGCTATGGTTTTATTATCCATAAGAAAAACTATAAAGAGAAGCCCAGTAAGGGCAGTGACGATACTCGAAAAAAGAGTTGCAAAGAAATCTACCTTGTATTCAAGTCGCGCCTTTAAGAATTGCGCGAAGTACATAGCGTATATATATAAACCCCTTAGCATCATCCGCCCTGAATGCTAAGCTTCGCTATAGCCCGCTGCCACATCAGCCGACCTGCTACCAGCAAGACAAAGATCCAAATTAACTGGCTAATAAAGATGCTAGGCACATTTCCCCAGGCAAAATGTCCCAAATAAAACTGAAGTGGCACAAAGGAAATATCCTTAAGTGGCAAAAGTTCCACTACTGCTCTAAAGCCTGCGGGGAAAAAGGCCATTGGCAATAAGAGACCAGAAAATAATTGAATTAGAAAATACTTTGAACGAATTATTCCTTGAATGGATTGAATAGAGAATGCCAGCAGACCAACAATAAAGTTAATCTCTGCAAGTATAATAAAACCGCTAACGGTCGACAGGCTAAAAAGAAGCATAGCACTCGCGCTAGCGGGCAACATTACAGGAAAAATCCACAATATGACTAGACCTATTGGAACTGTAAAAAACAAAAGGCGAAATGCAGATGAGCCACAAGCTCTTGCAAACATCATCAACTGAAAATCCACCGGTTTAAGCAGGTAGTTACTCACATCGCCACTTCGCACTAAATCTTCTATTTCGTAATCTAAATCCGAAAAATATAAACTCCTAGCTACCCATCCGACGGCAATGTAGGTGATCATCTCCGAAAAGGAAAAACCATTTATTTCTGTATTTTTAGGCCGCCCAGAGTAAATGGCAGCCCAAATGAAGTAATTTACCGACACAAACAACATATACGTCAATATGCCGGTAAGATAGCGCAGCCGAAATGCAAGCATTTCGAGAAAGGTGTTTTTCACAAAAGCTGCATAGACATCAAAGCGCCTTCTATAATTAAAGGCAATGAGTCGGGGCGCATTAATACAGTCCGTCATTTCCCCCTTCGCGGTACAATTTTGTTACGATCTCCTCTATGCTTGGTTGGGAGATGTTAATATCAGCTACCTCGTGGTGCTGCATTATTGCCCGTAGTATCTCAACGGTAGAAACGCCCTTGGGATCGTAAGCCATAATTAACCTGCGCTCGCCTTTTTTTTCAAGAACAACTTTTCCGCTAAATAAACTTTTAAGCTCCTGTTCGGGTGGCTCGGTTACGAAGTCTACGCACATTTGGTGCTTAAGCCCTGAAAGCGATTTAATCAACTCTAAAAGACCGTCAAAAACTTTGCGGCCCTTATCTATTACGATTATGCGCGCGCATAATTCCTCGATTTCTTTTAAGTCATGAGTTGTAAGAATGATAGTAGTATTAAACTCTTTATTGATGCGCCTTAAAAATTTGCGCACATTGTCCTTGGCTACGGCATCGAGGCCTATAGTAGGTTCGTCCAAAAAAAGGATCTTCGGGTTATGAATCATGCTTGCCGCTAAATCGCAGCGCATGCGCTGACCGAGAGATAATTTTCTAACCGAAGTGCTTAAAAGGGGTTTGAGATCCAATACTTCGCTAAGGATTTCGAGTCTAGCGCAAAAAGCGCTTTTTTCAACCTCATAAATCTTTGCGAGCAGGGAAAATGACTCAAAAACCGCTATGTCCCACCACAATTGCGTGCGTTGACCGAATACTACGCCTATGTGTTTCGCATATGCCTTGCGATCCTTAAAAGGGTCAAAGGACATAACGCTCACATTCCCGGAGCTCGGCTTGAGAACACCTGTAAGCATTTTAATGCTAGTCGACTTCCCCGCTCCATTTGGCCCAATGTAACCGAGGATTTCACCTGGCTCTACAGTAAACGAGATTTTGTCTACTGCAGTGATGCTGCGATATTGGCGAAAAAAGAGATCTCGCATAGCTCCCTTTAAGCCTCTTCGTCGAGAAAAGTTCTTATAAGTCTTGCTTAAATCTTCTACGCTTACGATAGACATTATTTGGGGTCGCCTTGTCTAGCCTTTAATCCACTTTCTGGATTTGCATAGTACACTACAAGTATGCAAATTGCGTAGAGAATACAAAGTGGCACTGCTAGCAACACCTGCGTTACGGCATCTGGAGGAGTAAGAATTGCAGCGACGATAAATATCACGACTACTGCGTAGCGCGCCTTGTCAATTAGCCATTGATGCGTAATTAACTTAAATCTTGCTAGAAAAAAACTCATGACTGGCATTTCAAACAATACGCCAAAAACCAAGACTAGTTTTACAACAAACGAAAGGTATTCGCCTATTTTTATCGTTGGAGAAACGCCAATAGAGTGAAATTCGCCCATGAAAAATTCAAATGCAAATGGAAAAACCACAAAAAAGCAAAACAAAGCACCGATTATAAAACATAGAGACGAGACAAAAACAAAGGGGAGCGCAAAAACTCGTTCGTTCGGATGTAGCCCTGGGGCAACGAATTTCCAAATCTGGTAAAAAGTAAAAGGCGACGAAAGCATGATTCCAGCAAAACAAGATGCTTTTAGTTTAACGATAAATGCATCTGCGGGGCCAGTTCCTATTAGCTGCACTGCACTAAAATGTTCGACAAGGGGCGCAGTGAGGAAATGGAAAAGCTCACTAGCCCATACATAAGAGAGCAACGCCATTAAGACGATGCCGAGCAAGGAATATTTTAGACAAACGCTAAGTTCGGTCAAATGCTCCAGTAGCGGCATCTGTGATTCGCTATTACTCTTCATGGGTATGCGGTGATGCTGATTCTCCGTTGGCTACAGACTCGTCAGTAGCGGCAGCTGTAATGGTGTTGAGTTGTGACTTCTCCAGTTTAGTTGGTTCAGCAATGAGTTTTCGAATGTCGCGAATTTCCTCTTTAAACGCATCTCGCTCTGTCAACAAAACTGAAGACGAGATTTCTCTCTTAAACTCATCCGAAGCTCGGCGCAGTTCCCCTAAGGCTCGACCAAGGGTTTTTGCAAGCTGAGGCAAGCGTTCGGGTCCCAATACGATTAGGCACATACCCAAAATGACCAATATTTCAGAAAATCCAAGACCAAACATAGAATGGGAACTGCAATAATTGCAAAAAGCTGTCCTTATTTATACGCATGCCGCTCACCATATAGCAGGCGCGCAAGCAAGTGCAATTGCAATCCCGCTTGAGAGGTACAGAAAGAGCTAGTAATTGATAAAATTACTCCTTATTTTTCATAAGCCTCATGAATCCCCTCCTTCATATCCTGATAGTCGGAAGAAACCAGTCTTGAAAAAAGAGGAGGCACCACATACCAAGCCACCAAAAGTCCAATAATAAGTACCCATTTCATCGTTTTTATCTCCTATATGTAAGATTGTTTTATTTTAATAACTTACAGTTACTGTTATGCCTACACCGCCTCGATCTATCGCATAAAGACAGCCTTGAAATAATGAAAGAAGAAAGAATTTTTGACACTACTTAACTCCTTCCGTGCATAACAGGATTGTTACGCTGATATTAGAGCGTTCAGTGATGCTGGTTAAGATAATTTCGAAACGGCACTATTGAGAACACGATTTAAAAATCAAGAATTAGGTAATGTTAATTCGATAAC
>JADLFC010000028.1 GCA_020845775.1 Deltaproteobacteria bacterium | reverse complement strand
TTCTCGTAGTAGTTGCATGTTTAACTATTGAGCGCAGTTCTCTTGCTGGGCTTTTTAGTGTTTTTCGCCTGCTGCCTAAGGCTCTCCGCCAACGAAAAAGTTTATTTACAAAACGCCGCGCGAGTAAATTATCTATGTCGAGGCTTTTTAGCGATAAACCGCTTTCAGAACCCGCGCTAAGTTCCACAAGAAGTATTAACCCCGTAAATGCGCTCCACATAGTTATAATTAACTTCAACTCAGGCGAGCATCTATTGAACTGCCTTAACAGTGTCGCCGAAAGCATATCCACATTAAGCGCCACGCTCGATGTTATGGTAACGGTTATCGATAACGCCTCGACTGACAATAGTGCGAAAGAGGCGGCAAGTAAGTTTGGCGCTAGACAGCGTTTTAATTTTCACTTACTGCCTACGAATTTAGGGTTTGGCGGCGGCATTAACAAGGCTTTGGAAGCCGACAACTCGGCGGCAGCACTAATATTAAATCCCGATGTTAAAATTTCAGCTGACTGCATTTTTAAGTTAATAGAGGCTCTGGACAATTGCGATAACCTCGGAGCAGTTGCGCCACTTCTTAGAGATGAAGCGGGAAAAATCGATGAGCGATACTTACCGAGGCGCTTTCCAACGTTGGGGTCTACAATTGCCGAGTTGTTCTACTTGCATCGGCTTTTTCCGGCAAACCCTTGGACAGCGAGCTATCTTGGAAAGGACGATTATTGTTTTTCTAAATATTTTAGAGAAGCGCTGTTCCCTGAAGCTTCTAAAGTCTGCCTATCGAAAAATCCCTTTCTGGTTGAGCAACCAGCTGCCGCATGTTTAATGGTAAGAGCTGCCGCGTTTAAAGCTATTAGTGGCTTTGACGAGCGATATTGGCCAGCGTGGTTTGAGGATGTAGATTTTTCTAAACGCCTTCTTGAGAGCAATTGGCTCTCGGCATTTCTAGCTTCCGCTCGAGCTATCCATGCTGGCGGCCATAGCCTGAAATTCATCACCAACGCTCAATTCGCTCACATCTGGTACGGCAATATGGCGAGATACTGGAGAAAGCACGCAAGTCGCCGACAGTATTCGGTTTTTGCCAGCGTGCTCCGCCTTGCCATACTGCTGCGTTCGGGAGTGAACCTACTATGGGGACTCTGGCAGTTTGCCACCGGCCGACGCGGCGCTTCGCGTCGCGCGCTTAATCTGGCTAAAGCCCTTTTGCGTCGAGCGATTTCACCGTTTTCGCAATAATTAACGTGCCGTTTGACGAGAATTAGAAGCTTAAGGGACGTGCGGATTACACGCCCCCTAATGCTAATTAACTAACGAACATAGAAATCTTTACGGGCATACCCACCGCTTAGACTGTCAGACAGAGGAGGAAACATGTTGTCTTTCCACATTACCGCTCCACTGGTTGTTGTTACCTTTACGTCATACTGCCTATAAAAAATCCTAGTGTAGTAGCCGGTCAGAGGCACGGCTGTCTTGGAATACAGGTATGACCTCGTCACATCAAACCAATACAATGTCCCAGTTGTTTTTACATACTTGGCCTTGACGTAGTCATATAACCAAATATATCCCCATACGTTAGTATACACTCCTGATGCCTTTGGCATCATGGACTCTTGCTGAGCCTTTACCTGCGGTCTTATAAGAAAATAAGCATCGGATACCATGTCTAACAACTCAGCGTCATCCTCCTTAGACATGAGCTTGTTTAGTGCAACAACTGAGTTGTTTGTGTTTCCTGCCTGCACTACTTCAATTACTTCCTCCAGCGCAGCAACCTTATCGCCAGTTGTCAGGTTCTGAGCCTCCCTCAATATGTTTATCGCCTGCTCTCTCTTAGAGGCAGTATCAGGGCCAGCCTTTGCAGGTTCGACACCCACAAAACCGGACACTATTAACAACAACGCTAACAAAAGTCCCTTCTTCATACTAACTTCTCCTACTTCTTAACTTCTAACTTCCTCCACTTCTAAACATATCCAACTGTGCTAGAGTTCTTAGCTTTCTTCCAGAACACACGGTTAATAATGGAAAGATAAAAACTTTTCTAACAAACAGGAATAAACGCCTATCCTTGGCTAGATTTTGAAGTGGCGCAGCAATTTAGCGCGAAATATCTTTTTTTGTCAATTAACCAAGCGTTCCTTGCACACCTCCACACGAAAATTCGAATCTAATTTACAAAGAGCGGATTTGTGGGCATCTCGGCCCTCAGTTCCATAGGGGTATAATCTTCGACAACGACAGCAGCGAAATTGAGGTCTTGTAGGCGCAGTTGGTTGCTGTGCACTTTGGCTAAAATCCCAGGGGGAGAAATCTCCTCTGGAACTAACAGCAGGCCATATCTCTTACTTAATTCTCCCAGATATGGACTGCTAACCGCCCATATGAGTATGGGCGACAGAAGCATCCCTAGTAATATTGGAGCAATCCACACTAGCTCTGTCGGACTAATTAACCCTAGAGTTATCGCCCAGCTAAGTCCAACTAAGCCAATCCATCCCGAGCGCGAAAGTGCTAGCGGAAAACTAAGCCCTAGCGAATCTCTTTGCTGCACGTCCCAGGTTACGGTTCTCCCTAAAAGCGTATTCACTACAAACCACGAATGAAACATCATCATGGTAGGCGCAAACAATGTAAAAAAAAGCGTCTCGGCCAGTGCACTAAACAAAATATTGCTAACGCTCCCAAAAGAAAGTCGCGAAATGCGACTCTTTAAATTGAGAAATAGGGCACCAACTTTCGGGCCAAACAGCACTAAGACCGTTAGGAGGAACAGATACAACGCGTCCTCACCTCGCGATATTGGCCAAGTGGGAAAAAGCTGATGCTCGGAGGGAAAGTATTCGTGAACTAGCAGTGCCTCTAATATCGCATCCAAACTAGAGGAAAGCAGCAGCAATAGCCATAGCGGCGAACTAATGTAAGCAAGCGCACCCAAAACAAAGAATGTTCTACTAGATACGAGCAGCTCCGGGCGAAACAAAAGTTTAAGGTGCTGAATATTTCCTTGCGACCATCGCTTATCTCGCTGTAGATATTCTAAAGGAGTCGGCGGAACTTGCTCAAAAGATTCAGCCAACCAAGGAATTAAGTATACGCCCCAACCGGCGGAGTGGAGCAATGCGGCTTCAACAAAATCATGGCTAAGAATCTGCCCCCCGAAAGGAGCGCGACCCGGTAGCTCACCCAAGCCACAGTGACGGCGGAATGGTTCAATGCGAATAATTGCATTGTGCCCCCAGTAATTTGAATTAGAACCGTGCCAAAAAGCTGCCCCGTAAGAAAACAACGTGCCGTATAGTCGCGAGGTAAACTGAATTAGCCGGCCAAAAAGAGTCTTAGCAAATATTACCTTGGGACTGGTCTGTAATAGCGCTGCTTGGGGATTGGCCTCGAGCAATGAGGCAAGCTCTACAATGACTTTCCCAGACATGACGCTATCCGCATCTAGCACGATCATCGACTCGTAATTAGCGCCCCAGCGCTCCACAAAATCCTCTATATTCCCCGCCTTTCTGCCAACATTGTTCTGTCGATGGCGATAATAAAAGTTATGACGACCTTCTCCTCTTAGCATCTTGCATAGCGAAGACTCATGGGCTACTAGGTCCGCATCGCGCGTATCGCTTAGGACAAAAAAGTCAAAATGCTCACTAGCAGCGAGTTCTGTTAAATCCTTAAGCTCGTCATACATAGCAGCCATTGCGCCAAACACCAAAGCCGATGACTCGTTGTACACTGGCATTACTACGGCATGGCGCTTCTCTAACTCCTTACCCCGGGACCTAAGCGGAAGCCTTCGCTCCAGAACGAAGGGATTTAGGCGAAAACAAATGACAAAAAAACCCGCAACTGCAATCCAAAAGGGCACACAGATCCAAGTAAAGCATGACACGAACAGTAGAAATATAGGGGCTTGCAGCCAGGATATATCGACGCCCTGAAGAATGTAGGACATCCGAGAAGCCATCCAAGCACTGGATGCCACGACCAGGCACCAAAAAAAGACCGAACGACCGCGAGTTATAATTTCGTTCATTCGTCCCAAAGGTAAAACCATGTTTCACTTAGAGTTTCACCGCGAAGCGTTAGCGTGAGTCTCATGTCAACAGCAGTATCCACATCTCTTATGGCCACGAAAACCACTCGCCAGTCCCCGGTTAGCTCATCCTTCTGAATAGTGAGATTGCGAAAGCTTCCCTTAGACAAAAACAAGTTCGGATGAAGAGGCTGATTAGCTCCCAGGCCCTTTAATTCAGAACCAGAAAAGTCGACCAAATAACGCCTGGCGATTTTTTCTTCATCAGCCGTAGAAAACTCAGTCTCTGCAAGAGACTGGGAAAGGGTGCGCTTAACCTGCGCGACATCGGAGTTAACGGCATCGCGTCCGGCAGTAATGCGATATTTCAGTTTTAGGGGCCGATCCACTGTGTCTTGTGGCACCCAATATGCCACTACGTTGTCATTTGACTCGAACTTGCTAGCGATCTCGACGAGCTCAACCGAGCCCGCTCCCCAAGGCCCTTTCGGCGCAATCCAAAAATCCGGGCGATTTTCGTAATGAGTCTCTAGGTCGAGATAATTTTCATAGCGCCTATCGCGCTGCACCAAACCAAACCCTTTAGGATTAATGTCGAGATAGCGCGTAACGCGCACTCCTTCCCCACGGCGAATCAATGGTCTAACTATCCACTCTTTGCTGGTGCCAGTTAGCATCAGCAACACATCAGAATCGTGAACTTCAGGCCGATAATCCCCCTGATCCCGAGCATCCGCTTCGCCGCGCAAAAACATGCTCGTAAGCGGCGCAATGCCCATCTTGCGACTTTGATCGCGTGGATACAGTGTCGCCTGGCAATCGACCGAAGTTTGCTGTCCCGGATGGATGAGAAAACTATAAGCTCCAGCCACACTGGCACTATCTAACAAGGCATAGAGCGTAAGATAGGTATCACCGGCCCGAGGCTTAACTAGCCAATAGTGCGAAAAATAGGGAAACTCCTCTCCGCGTGGCTCCGCGGTATCGACCGCCAAACCCCTAGCGGAAAGGCCAAACTGATCTTCTCGCCCCACGAGGCGAAAATACGATGCCCCCAGAAAAACTGCCACATCGTCGTAAACATCGGCCTTGTGCAAAGGATGGGTAATTTTCAAACCTGCAAACTTCTCGATTTTAGTGCCATTAACTTTTTTTTCCACACGCGGATCGAAGGTGAAAAAATCGCGCGAATAACTTATTTCCTGGACTTTCTCCCCATCGACTTCAAATATGCGAACTGGCACGGAAAACAAAAAACCGAGGTGAAAGAACTGCGCTTCAAACAACGCCTGGCCCCTCCAAAGAGCTTTATCAGCATTGAAGCGAATCATGCGATAGTCATCGTAGCTAAGGCCAGCTAGCGAACTATGCACACTTGGCGGCTGATGGGGCTTGCGAGATAATTCTTCCGCCATTTTTTCAACGTAGGAAAAATCCACCGGAGCTGCTACGGCCCTCTCGGCCCAGAAAAAGCAGATGCCCCAGAGAAAGAGCTGCGCCGGGCAATAAAACATTAGCGCCCCAATACTTCTTAGCGATCTAACCACCAGCTCCCAAAGCCCTTCGCGTTGGCGCAGTCCGCTGCCAATCTCATCCATATTGTTTCGTGGAAATTAACAGAATGTATCTATTACTGATGAGGGTGCCTTCCATTATCCACCAGGCCCCCAAGCAGTGTTCTTTCGAGAATCGAGATCGCGAGACAACCTGTAAGACTAGACAAACTAACCGAGCCCCAGGCCTCTTTTGGTTTCCCCTCCCGACATTAATCGCGTGGAATTATAGTAGGGAATTTGGCAAGCCGCAAGCTGTCGAGCGGCAAACATGAGGCTTTTTTTACAGTCCGAAGCAATTGCCCCTCCCAACGCCTCGTCGCCCCTCTGCTCCCTCCCCCTCAGCTCTACCGGAGCCACCGAGCCACGAGGCCAAGACAAACACGCCATAAACCACTGTTTTTTCAATGACTTAACAGCACGAACTTCAGGCAGTTTAAAGTATCCCAATAGCTCCGAGGGTAAGTTCTGGAGCTAAAGGCACGCTGGCAAAGTGAGTTTGAGGATCCGCCAAAAATTAATTGGATGATCGCCATTAAGCCTAAGTCTAGGTTCTAGTTTTATTGAGTTTTCTGCACCTAAATACATCTTGCTCCTAAAGCCTGGTGATTTTAGTGCTCTGCAATATGTCGTAATTTCAACGACTTAAGGATTGGAGCCGATGGGGATCGAACCCACGACCTCATGACTGCCAGTCATGCGCTCTCCCAGCTGAGCTACGGCCCCTTAAAGGATTTACTGAATGCTTTTTAATAGCGAGGCTAAACGCATGAAAGGAAAGGGATTTCTGGCCTTCCCCGCCAAACGAACCTCGTAGTGTAGATGTGGCCCAGTTGAGCGTCCACTGGAGCCCGATAGGCCTAGCTTATCACCGCGCGATACCTTAGCGCCCACCTTAACTAAATAGGACGACAAATGGGCATATCTAGTTTCAAATCCATTCCCGTGATCTACAACCACCATTCGCCCATAAGATCCCTGATAGCCAACTACGACCACCTCGCCATCCGCAGAGGCGTAAACCGGAGTCCCACTCGGTAGCGGAATATCTACGCCATGATGCTTATGACTCCTGTGAGTAAAAGGTGAGGTTCTCTTGCCATATCCAGAAATCACATTCCCATAATGAACGGGATAACCAATAGGGAAATAGCGCAAGCGAGCAAGCTCCCGCTCTATCAGTTCTAGCGAACCCAACTCGCGCACGTTCACTTCCTGGTTAGCCTCAATTCGCCTCAACTTATTTGTAGAATACGTCAAGATAGCGGCATCCTCATCGCCACCACCAAGTCCATTAGAAACCCCCTGCTCGTTAGCTGCGGGTTTAAAATTCTCCACAACGTCGGCATGCAACACAGAATCGAGAACCGCATCGAGTTCCCTACCCTTCTTGTAAAGGTTTTCCTCGTAAACTCTCGCGCGTTCAGCCGCACTTGCTAACTGAGTAACTACTTTTGAAAACTCCTTCTCCGAAATATACTTCGTGCGACTGCTGTCGATACTTAGATTTACTAAGGCAACTAAACTAAAGCAGCTAACGACTACCGTAAGCACCGCGCCAATAAAACGCGGTGTAGAAATGTTAGAAGCCCCATTTGAAAAAAACTCTCCAATGGTATCGAAAAATCTCATCTCCCTCCCTAGAGCTAGGAGCCATTGCGGCATTTGCCGCATAGGCCCACCTATATTACTCGGTAACTCACTAACAAAACGCGAGTCAAATAAGGCATAGCAACTAAACTATCAAAAAGCAAATTGCTAAACACTAGCAACACAATCGGAAATTATCGCCCTCCTTCGACATGAGTCATACTCCGCTACTCCGACAGAACCTCAGCATTGAAGCCAAGCAACTTCATAGCAGACTGCTTAAACTCCTTGGTCACGCGCTTTCCCGCCAGCATACGCGCAATCTCGTCGACACGTGCAGAGTTCGACAAAGACGACACGGAAGTTCGAGTTTCGCCGCTAGCGGTATCCTTGCGTATGACAAAGTGATGCTCGGCTAAAGAAGCAATCTGTGGCGCATGAGTAATAGAGATAACTTGGGAAAACTCAGCCACTTTCTTTAGCTTCTCGCCAACTACGTGAGCCACAGCACCACCTACACCAACATCAATTTCATCAAATATCTGCAGTGGTGCACTCTCCCTTTCGTTAATGATAGTTTTAAGCACTAGCAAGATTCGCGACAATTCGCCACCAGAGGCAACATCAGCTAGAGGGCAAGCTGGCTGGCCAGGATTTGCCGCCAACAAAAAACGCACATAGTCGCGGCCAAAACGCGACGACTCTTGGATAGCCGAAACTTCCACAATAAACTTCGCCTGCGCCATATTTAGCTTGCATAGCTCCGCCTCAACGACCCTTGAAAGCGCCTGAGCAGCCTTGCGGCGCTCTGCGCTTAACTCCTTCTCAAGTTTCTTTAAAACTAGATCCTTCTGCTCTAGCTCCAAACGCAAATGTTTCGGATCGCTCAACGTGCCACTAAGCTCGGCAAGTTCTCTCTCCCAGTCTTCGCACTGCGAAAGTATTTCATTAATGGCCTTCCCATGCTTTCGCTCTAGCCTCCCAATCTCAGCCAATCTATCGCGCAGATTTTCAATTCTTGTCGGATCCTCTTCTAATTTAGAAGAGTAACTCTGCAAAAAGAAAAGTACTTCGCCTATATTTGCTACCGCTGGCTCAATTAACTCCACAACCTGAGCCAATGTGGGATCCTTCTCAGCTCCCAAAGCGATCCTTTCCTCCAATCGCGAAAGCTGTGCACATATTCCCGATGAATCATCTTCGAGCAACAGCGAAGCTTCGCTACATACTTCAGCCAAAAGTTCGACCGAAGACAGTTTCGCGACTTCAATCTCTAGTTCTCGGCGCTCGTCCCTCTTTATGTCAAGGCGCCGAATTTCCTCCACCTGAGCAGACAACTGCTCAACGCGCACTTGCATATCAGCACTCTGCCGCTCTAACGCTCCTAACTTGCGGCTAGCCACTCCCCAATCGCCATAGGCTTCTGCAACCTGACTCAACAAATCATCGCTAACGCCAAATTGATCTAAAAACTCCCGATGGCGCTCCGCACTAACTAACAAATGGGCCTGGTTCTGCGCAGTAATATCGAATAAAAAGCCAGAAACGCGCTGCACGCAATTTGCCGTAGAAAGCCGTCCATTGATGTAAAACTTACTGCGACCGGAGCGATCTAGAATTCTTCTAATAAGCAAATCATCAGCATTATCAATATCGATATCGAGTCCCAAATCCTCCTCGAGCTTAAAACTCTTTCTAGCACGCTCGTCCAACACAAAAAGTGCCTCGACCTCGCAAGCCTCCGCACCTTCGCGAATCAAATTACTCGACGATCGCTTTCCCCCTAGTAACTCAATGGCCTTTAGCAACACGCTTTTTCCAGCGCCAGTTTCGCCAGTAATGACGTTTAAACCCGGCCCGAACTCGACCTCCAGCTCTTCGATGATTGCTAAATTCCTTATCCTTAAAACCAACAGCATTCTTATCCAACACAGTTATCGCGTTAACGCGTAGCCCACTTGAGTTTACTCGCCAACACATCAAAATAATTCCTAATGGAGGATTTTACAAATCGCACCGAACGAGCCGATCTCCTCACCTCTACCTCATCGCCACTGCAAATTGCCATTCCCTCCTGCCCATCAATAGTTAAATAGACCTGTCCTCCATCGGCAGAAGAGTAATCTAGCACCCTAAATTTTACCGAAAAGCTGTCCGGCAAAACCAAAGGGCGACTAGCTAATGCATGTGGGCAAATCGGAGTAACTAACATTGCCTGCACCTGCGGATGCACAATAGAGCCACCGGCCGCCAGGGAATATGCCGTGGAGCCACCAGGAGTAGCAACAATTACACCATCTCCACGCATCACGCCTGCAAACTTGTCGTTCGCATAAAACTCCATATTAAAGAGCCTTGCAATCCCCTCCTTAGTGATCACTATGTCATTAACTGCAACAAAACTGCGGCTTGTTTTACCTCCACGCAGTAAACGGGCTTCAAACAATGCGCGAACTTCGGACGTCGACTTCCCCTGCAAGAAATTATCCACAACAACACAAGATTCCTCAGGACTAACTTCCGCCAAAAATCCCAAAGTGCCGACATTTACTCCGATAATAGAAATCGGCCGCTCCCCAGAAAGCCTCGCCACTCCTATAAGTGTTCCATCGCCGCCAATAACAACAACTGGATCGCATTGCGAGACGATTTGCTCACGAGAAACTGCATCTGAAAACTTATTCCCAACAGATTCGAGTATTGGCGCGTCAAGCGATACATTGGCGACATACTTAACTCCATTCGCCATCAAGAACTCTACTAAGTTTTTCCCAATATCTCGCGCTCGCTCGAGCCTGGGATTTACTACTACGCCAACACTGGTGTGCTGCTTATTCGACATAGGCAGTTAAAGAACATCTACGAGGTTTATTCAGCGCCATCTTCTGAAAGTTCCTTAGCAATTGCTGAATTAATTTTTCCTGGTACTGCCGTAACCGAATCATAAACCGACAACACCTCTTCCCGTGCTGGCTCGGGCAATGCACTAGTTATGTGAACTGGTTCATACCCGGCCATGGAAATAGCCGCATTGCCAACAACATAGATTGCATATGGAGGCCATATGGCAATCGCGCCGACATTCATCATAGTCTTGCCGATTCCATCGCCATAAAACCATCGCTCACCACTATCCCTAAGGACTTCGCTAAGCTCATCCGGTTCTAAAGGCTGTTCCTTGCCACTAGCAAGTCCAGATAGCGTAGGGAAAGCTGTCTTCTCTATTTCATCTGTCCGAGAATGAGCCTCACTAAAATTTCGCCCTCTCGATGCACTCCCAGAGCGTGCTGGCGCTGCAGAACTAATATCGCCCAGCATCGAGGCACAGGCGTTGCAGAACAAAAGCGACAACACCCACAAAAAAGGCGCTCGTTTCCTTAGCACTAGCATTTGCATAGCTAACGAGTCCTATGTCCAGTCCAAAACGCCGCGCTTCCAAACATAGGCCAATCCCAACACTAACACCCCCATAAAAGTTACCATCGCCAAGAATGCCGACCAACCCAAGCTCTGCACTTGAACTGCCCAGGGGTACAAAAATACAATTTCCACATCGAAAAGAATAAATATCATTGCTACTAGATAAAACTTGACATTTAGTCTATCAGCAAACCCTCGACTGGGCACAGTGCCACACTCAAAAGGATCGTCCTTAATTTCAGAATACTTGCGCGGTCCAATTGCTATTGCCAAAACAAGTGTTACGAGCAAAAACCCTGCACACAACAACATCATCACCACAACTGAAATGTATTCGTTAAGCACTGCCTCTCTCCTCGGTATCCCTTACCTTCTAAATTCTCCGTCCATCCTAGCCATGAGCAACAACAAAAGCGCAATGGCAACAACGGCTACCACTACAAATGACCAAAGGATAAAGCCGCTTATTTGTCCAGAATCTTCAACCACACCGGCTTGCTTTGCAGTGGGGTATGCCAGCATGGCACGCGGTGCAGCACCGTCCAGCGATTTTTCGGATTTGCCAGCAGATTTGCTTTCTACATCCGCCGAAATTTTTGCCTCAGTTTTAAGCGGCTTAACCTCCTCCACCTTTCTCTCCTCTGGCGAAATAGATGCTTTATTTGCGTCATCCGTTGTCAAACTAATACTAGGCTTCTCGGTTGCCACCGCTTCTCGTGAACCGTCAGACTCTAGCGACTTAGCTAACAATACATCCAAAGGCTCTTCACCATCAGCCTCCACCCAAGACCGCATCTGAGCCGGCTCCGCCGAAGGCGACTGCGCAAGACTGGAGCCTTTCAGATCTGCCTCTTCCGCTAATGGCGGAGCCAGCGGCTTGTCGCGCGATATTAATTCCGGCTCCTTTTCTTCCTCTTCCTTTTTAGAGACTCTTCCTGCTGCCACTTCCTCGGCGGACGCGGACTCTGAATTTTCTTTAGCCACTGAGTCCTTAGGCTTAACTGCTCGCTTAAGCTCTATATCAGCTTTCACCGCTACCTCTCGTTTCTCACTCTTAACCACGCTAGATGAGCGGATAAGGCTACTACTAGACTTACTCGGCTCTGCAACAAAACCGGTCTCAGAGGACGAGAGACTAAAAACAGTGCCACCAGCGGCGACTGTGCGGTCTGAAGCAACTCCGGTATCGGCCATAGCTAGAAGCGAGCTGTCGTCAAGTGGCTTAAAACCAGAAAAAGCGTTGGCGTGCTCCCGACTAACGGCTAACTCTTCCAGTGGCAAGTCTCTAGCTATGAGTTTGCCGCGTTCTAGCTCGCGAATCGACTTAATGGATGGGGCAACAAGGCCATGAGAAGGGGCCTCAGCCCTAGCCGCTACTGACGTTTTTGTAGATAGATTCTCTGACTTCGAGAGCTCACTTACTTGGGTAGTAGTACCGACTACACTCCCGCCAATATTTATGATAGTGCCACCTACGCCAAGACTGCTCTCACTTTTTGAAGTAATATCCTTCTCCTCCACCGGAGAAGAACTATCGCCCCCCGTAAATGCAGCTGCCCTCTCCCGCCCATCGCCAAACATCTCACTACACGCCGCTACAAAAACCAGAACTACCATCAACGCCAGAAAGACGAGGTTGTCGAGAAACCAAAAAAGATCCTTCGAGCTAGTTCGATATTCGCGCATTGTGCTTACTCCTACCTATACTCAGTAATTACGACAGAAAAGACAAATCCACTTCTACACCAAAAGGGCCATTATTTCCACCACAATTTACCTTAAAGGTCGCTGTTTTCTGACACGCAGCAAGTGTGCTAATCTAGAGTGTCTGCTTAAGCCAAATTGCTAACCTAAGAGAGCTTTTGTTAATGTCACGACAATTTGATATACCTACCTCCTACCGCTCATCTGAGCTTACCGCAATTAAGAGCACATCTTCATTAAGCAACGACGAGAGGCGAAGTTTTAAACCAATAATTCTTGATTATTTAACGGTAATTTTTAGCATTGCTAGGCACTTTGGCTTCTGCTTTGGAGTCAACAATGCCATTGAAATTGCTCATCGAGCGATAGAGGAAAACCCGGGTCGGAAGATATATCTCTTGGGAGAGATGATTCATAATCCGGAGGTTAACGATGATCTATTAAAGAGAGGCGTTAAGTTTATAAGCGCATGTTGCGAGCAGGATCTTTCTATGTTATCCGCGGACGACATTGTAATTGCTCCGGCTTTTGGGGTTACATTGGAATTACAGGAGCGCCTAAGAAGGTGTGGCGTAGTTAAGTCGCACTACGACACTACTTGTCCCTTTGTGCGAAAGGTATGGAAGCGAGCTAGGGAATTGGGCGCTAGTGGTTTTACGGTAATAGTTCATGGCAAGCGCACTCATGAAGAAACCTTGGCAACCTTCTCCCACAGTCAGCCGGCTGCGCCAACACTCGTAATTCGAGATTTGGCCGATTCAAAAAAAATCACTGACTTCATTAGCGGAATTCTGTCCAAAGATGAATTTCTCTTGCATTTTAAGCCGAGCATGTCTAGGAATTTCGATCCCGATATACATTTAAGGAAAATCGGCGTTGTAAATCAGACAACTATGTTAGCAAACGAGACTAAACAGATTACTGCGGCGCTTCGGCAGGCATATTGCGATGTTTTTGGCGAAGATAAAATTGACGAACATTTTGCCGACACGCGAGACACTCTCTGTTACGCCACAAACGAAAACCAAAACGCAACTAAAGCTTTAATTGAGCATGGCGCCGACATCGCCATAGTAGTGGGCGGCTACAACAGCTCGAATACATCACACTTAGCCGAGCTCTGCGAGCAGGCCGTTCCAACTTTCTACATCCGGGATGCAAGCGAGATTTTAGACGCTTACACAATTAGGCATTTCGACGTCAAAAATGGCTCTATCGTTCAAAGCACAAACTGGCTCGACTACACACCTCCAGTGCGAATAGCCATAACTTCCGGTGCTAGTTGCCCAGACTATCTCGTAGAAAATGTGATAAAAAAAATACTAAGGTTTTTTGAGCCCTCTACCGCCGAGCAACCTCTTTCCACATATATACAGGGTTCAATTGCATGAGTGGCACAGTGTCTGCCGATGCAAGCGCAAGCAGCATGAATATTGTTCTAGTCGCACCTCTAGTGCCGCAGAACACCGGAAGCATTGCGCGGTTAACGGCCGCCACTAACTGCTTACTTCATCTAATTGAGCCATTAGGATTTAAACTTGAGGATCGCTACCTAAAGCGGGCTGGCTTGGATTACTGGCCAGAAGTTAGGATGCTTGTTCACAGTAACTGGGATAAGTTTTTAGCAGCGACTCAGGCAGCAGCAGAAAAGATTTGGCTGTTTAGTTCGCATGCAACGACTAATTACTGGGACGTAAAATATAGCTCCGGCGACTACCTAGTTTTTGGCAACGAAGGGTCAGGTCTACCGCAACACCTGCACGAACTCTACGCTAACCACCGCTGCCTAATTCCCATGGATAACCCAAAGGTGCGTAGTCTTAACCTTGCCAACGCAGCTTCGATAGTCCTTTACGAGGCTCGCAGGCAACTTAGCTTAGATCACTAGATCGTGCGCTCTACAGACCCGTTCTAAAATGCGCTCCTCTGGCACAAACTCGGAATGCAAAGAAAGACCTAAGCTCTTAATGGCGAGTGTTATCAATTTATCGCGCTTTACCGGTGACTCGTTATAGCCTCCTAATCTTGCAAAATACTCTCCTGCCAGCACCATCGCCTCCTCGGGAACCAGCCCCACGATCTCGCTGCCAATCACCCTAACACCAAACTCGCTCGCTAGCGTCACGCACCTCTCAAACACCTGATGCAGCCCTGCCACCCTAAAATCGGTCACATTGGTAGACACCTGACAGCAACCATACCCTCGCATATCCCAACCAATAGCTTTTACGGTTTTCAATGCCCCCGACTCGCGCTGACTTCCGGCCTGGGCGTTCGTGCCCACTACGCGGCCACTCTCCCTTAAACGCGCAGCGATTTTTCGAGCTATACCGACATTGGACGTATGGAGACTAACGTTAAACGCAATGAGCACGGGTCTAGCCCCTATAATGGTAGCACCAAATGTCCTATGATCCCTATTCGGTCCCTCATCGGAAACTAGCGAACCGTTGGCAAATCTTGCCGGCAGTTCTAGAAAACCACCACGGCGCAAGCTGGCTAAATCTCTACCAACTCGCTCCGTCGCAGCCTCTCCGTAATAGAAAACGGGAATCTGCAATTCGCTAGCAACTCTTTTCCCTAACTGGTGCGCTACCTCTATACAAGCAGCCCTGAACTCACTTCGCAGATACACAAACGGACAAACATCGACCGAACCAATGCAGGGATGTTCACCAGAATGCATCTCCATATCAATTAGAGCCTTAGATCGCTCATATAACCTAAACGCGCCTTCCAAAACAGCATCGGGTTCACCTAGCATTGTTATTACGCTGCGATTAGCATCCGGATTGGGATCGACGTGCAGCAAATGGACACCTTTAACGCTCGCTGCATAAGAAGCAATCGAGTCTATCTTGCCGCGATCCCGTCCATCGCTAATATTGGGAACACACTCAATCATATTACCTCACATCGCACGCACTTTCGGGCCATCGAACCTGAACGCCCAGCCAACGCGCATCACCTGATGAATTATATTTTCTCGGACTCCACAGTCTATCGACTTCTATAGTTAATAGAATATTACTAGAAACACCCCCTAGCTCGCCGCCAAGCGATACCCTCTGCCATGCAGTGTCAGTTAGCCGGGCGCTGTTCTGAGCAATGATGCTCCGCGTGCCCAGAACTGTATTTTGCCAGATAAACGTGACCGCCACCGGATTTTTAGCTAAATCTGGGTGCGCTGCCCGAAATTCCATTCTTATTGGGCTGTTACTCTCAGGACAAAATACGAGATTCGCCTTCCCGGCTGTCCAAACTACCACATCGCCCTCACCTCGTTCTCCCTGCTCAGCACCATAAAACCCTTTATGCCGAAAGCGGGCATTATCTGTCCAATCAAATTTCGCCGCATAAGCAATTAAAAGAATTAACATGGCGCAATATATCGACACACTCGATGCAATGACCATGCGACTACTAGTCATATCTAAAAACTGCCCATCTCCGCGCTGAAGGCCAAAACCAAGCAACGCCGCGAGCAAAAAATGCACCTCCTCGAAGTGAATGTGCGGGCCAGTAAGGAGCAAAATAGGAACGATTATAGAGATCGGACGGATGAGGCCTGTCATGCCTATAGAGACGCCGTCCGTAACAGCATTCTCCGAGCGGCTTGCTCCAAAAACGCCGAGGCCGATTAGACAAAAGGCCATTACAACGGCTACAATACCAGCAATACCTTGCTCAGCTAAAACGTGTAAATAGTAGTTGTTGGCGTTATCCTGCCAGCCTTTTAGCTCTATTCCCAAATCCCTTGCTGCTGCAGGAACGGATTGGAGAAAAGCCCCCATGCCGATACCAAACGCGGGAGATTTTAAAAAAAGCTCCGCTGCGATTCTTGCAAATATTAGGCGACTGCTAAACATCTCCTCAGCCGTGTCCCAGTTAAGGGTTTTTAGTACTCGCTGCACACTCGCCATGCCAGAAGCGCCCGCCTGTAATCTTTCATTAAGCGATGGATAGCCAAAAATCCCGACAATAGCCGCTAAAGCTAACAGCCACATCGAGGAAACAACAATGCGCCGCGCAGGTTTCGAAGTAGCAATCGGCAGGAATTGTTTACACCCGAAGTATGCAAGCCATAAAGCGACTCCTAGCCAAAAGGTCCGAGAGCCAGACCAAAGAGAAACTCCAAATAGGGTAACGGCGCCAAGCGCAAATATGCTGCGTTGACTTAAACGCGCAAGCGATGAGCCAACAGAGCTCTCGCCCTCTAAAGAGCGATTTGAAAAAGCCTTCCACAAGAGAATCGGTACGATTAAAATTGCCATAATGCCAAGAGAATTTGGATCCGAAAAACTCGCTCCATAACGACCGGCATAAACCCAAAACGCCGAACGATTAAAGGAACAGGCAGTATGAAACTCTAGCACCTGGCAAGCTCCATAGCCCGCGGCAAACATAGCTCCCGTTAGTAGACCAAGAACAAAGCCTTGTTCGCTAGTTACCTTCTTGTCACGACAAATAAAAAAACAGAGCAACAGCGCTATTACCCAGGTAGTTAGCGACTGCAATGCCTCTAGCCAAGGTTCGGCGTTTGCCGTGAGATAGTGATACAGGCCGGAAATTTTTCCAAAGGCAAGTATCGATGCTATGCGATATTCGTCGAAAAAAAACCAAACCGATTGCCCAAATCCCAACACCTGGGAAACAGCAATCAGCGCAATTCCAAGTAATGCGTATTGTTGGCGCAATGACAGGCTTTTGAGGAATGAATCTCCAGAATTAGAAGCACCTTTAAATCTAAGGGTTTTTGCTAAAAGCCAGCCAAGCATGTACACACTGACCGCACCTCTACCAAAAACTGGCACAACGCAAAAAGCAAAGCCTAGGAAGAAGTAAGCCAGGCCGTCTCGCCAGAAATTAAGCGAGAATGCAATCGCGAAAATGGCAAGACAGGAAGGGATTATAAAAGCTGGTAAAGTCGCGAGTTTAAGAAACGAGGATAAAACACTAATAACAAGGGCGATAATTACCAAACACTTTATGGATTTGTCTGCCATGATGGACGACCTGTAAACTCAATCATACGAGCATAGCGGCTCTCGTCCTTTCCCTTATCTGTAACCCACAATTGGATGTCCTCTGGTAAAAGTTTTTTTGCAATTTCGACTGGCCCTCCCTGCAAAAATTTCCTTAGCTGCTCTACCGCCGGATTTATTTCGCCGGGATGCGCTAACAGCACTAGCCCCACTTCGCCGGTAAACCCCGTAGGTCCCTGTCGAATAGTTCCCAGGTAAATGTCAGAGGCTGTTTTTGTTATGTCCACAGCAGAAATGTCCTGTCCACCCAGAAATCGCACCCCTGTATCGAGGTGTTCGGACTGCGTCGCCTCGCCGACGCCACCTACTTCCTGAACATACAAAGCCATGAATTCTTTGGGCTTCAACAAAAGCGAGAACGAGTACCAACCACCAGGCCGGATGTTAATCCTATCAAACGTAAACCAACCGCCGCTTCCGCTTTTCCCCTTTACATAAACCTCTGGACGCATAGAAGTCTCCAAGGAGCGAAGTGCAATAGCCCATCCTGGATACGGGTGTTCTTTAGAGGCGTATTTAGAAATAATGTTGTGTCTAAATCCAACGGTGGGTAGCTGATCAAAGCGCACGACAAATGAAAGGAAAAACGCCCTGTCCAGCTCGGGATCTAGGCCCTGGTCAGATCTAACTACCGCAAAAGAAGTTCCGCCTTTTACCGATTCCGGCTGAAACTCCTCAACTCCTTCGCCAGATTGCAAATCTCGCGCCGCAGTTCTAGTCGAAACGCCTAACGAACTATCGAATAACGAGAAAATCGCACAAACGCTGAGCAGTATCGGCAGAAAAAAGCCAAAGAGCATCCCTAGGATAATTCTAAATGTATACACTTAATGACTCACTCGAGCCGATACTTACAGGATACTATTCAGCAGAAGTGTCGCCTCCTTGAGCGTCCGATTGCTTCCTCGCAGAGGCATCTAAGCGCGCCTTCACGTCCTCGACCGCCTCATCTTCATCCTTGCTACTTACTGCTAGCGGCACTACATTTACAGTAACTACAGACTGAACTTCCGCGTGAAGCTTTACAGCCACCTTGTATTCTCCGACTCGCTTAATAGGTTCAGCCAAAAGAACTCTACGACGATCGACCTCAAACCCCTTACTGGCAAGCTCTCGCGCAATGTCGCGGGATCCAACCGAGCCGTACACTCTACCACCCTCTCCAACGCGCAGTCCCAGCTCAACTGCTATTGACGACAAACTAGCAGCTCGACCTTCGGCATCGGCCTTTAACTTCTTCTTCTTAGCCTCAATTTGCGCCTTTTTGTGGGCGATGCTCTTAGCCTTACGAGCGTTGAACTCCAAGGCTAAACCTCGTGGAATTAGATAATTTCGCCCAAAACCTGGCTTCACAGTTACTGTGTCACCAATATCGCCGACTCCTACGACATCGTCAGTTAATATTACTCTCATCTATCTCACCTACTAATCGATTCTACCTGCCCAAACTCATCTGCATCCAAAAACTCCTCATCCCCCTTAATGACGTCAACCAGCTCTTCTTCAAGCTCGTCTTGCAATCGCGCTGTAAAATCAGGTGCATATTTATCCTTGCGCACGCAGAGGAATCGTACAACCACCTCGCTAATTCTAAACTGCCTCTCCAGTTCGGCTACTAAAGAGTTATCGCCGTCAAAAACCATCAAGACGTAAATGGCAAACTCTTTTTTGTTAATTTTATACGCCAATCTCCTCCTTCCCCAAATGTCGAGCTTTTTAACTGCACCACCGCGACTCGCAATAGTGCGCTCAACTTTGGCGATCTCATCCTTGACCCCGTCGTCGCTTAGGTCTGGATCCAACAAAAGTACCACTTCGTAATCTCTTTTCATACCATGCCTCAAAACAATTAATTAAGTAATATTGTTAAACTATTAATACTAACGCTTATACCAACAGGGGTGCAATAACTAGAGCAACTATTGACATGAGTTTTATCAAAATATTCATTGCCGGACCAGAAGTGTCCTTAAACGGATCACCCACAGTGTCTCCGATTACAGCAGCCTTATGTGAATCACTACCCTTCTTTTCGCCTTCAATCGCTCCGGATTCAATGAGCTTCTTTGCATTATCCCAGGCCCCGCCGCTATTTGCCATAAAAAGAGCTAAGACAACGCCAGTAACTAACGAACCCGCTAGCATGCCAGCCAATGCCTCCGCTCCCAAGAAAGGACAAAAGCCAATTGCTACCGGCACTATAACGGCAACCAATCCAGGTAAAATCATTTCCCTTAGCGCTGCTTTTGTGGATATTTCCACACAACGCGCATGATCGCCAGTAACGCCTTCTTTGCCTTCCAACAAACCTGGAATTTCCCGAAACTGACGGCGAATTTCGTCTACCATAGAAGAGGCGGCTTTACCTACCGAAGTCATGGTGAGCGCAGCTATGATGGCCGGAATAGCAGCACCAATTAACAAACCAACTATTACCTTCGGATCCGTAAGACTTACCTTAAGGCCCCCAACTACCGGCACTGCCTGCGTATAGGCCGAGAAGAGAGCAAGTGCGGTAAGTGCAGCCGAGCCAATCGCAAACCCTTTACCTATAGCGGCGGTGGTATTGCCCAAGCTGTCGAGTTTATCTGTAATAGCCCTAGTCTCCGCACCTAAGCCGGCCATTTCTGAAATGCCTCCAGCGTTGTCAGCAATAGGACCATAAGCATCCACGCTCATAGTTACGCCAACAGTAGCCAGCATTCCCACAGAAGCTATTCCAATGCCGTATAACCCTGCAAAATAGTCCGCTACAATAATAGCCAAACATATGCCAATAACTGGAGCGCCGACGCTCAGAAATCCAACTGCCAAACCGCTAATGATGTTGGTTGCAGAACCCGTCTTTGACGCCTGTGCGATTCCAAAAACAGGCTTCCCGGAGGTATAGTATTCTGTGAGCAAGCCAATAGCTATGCCAGCGACCGTTCCAGCGAACACAGCTGCATACACAGCCATATTTACGCTCGTAACTAGAAAGTAGATAAAAGACACGACTAAGAAGATTACCGCTGAGTTAATAGTAGCCTGTCTTAACGCCCTAGCTGGATCGCTATCCTTAAGAGTCTTCATCGAATTAATTCCAACAAGCGAAGCAAGCAAGCCAATTGCAGACAAGGCCAATGGGGTTCCCATCAGGACAAATCTATAGGAGTGCGGGCTATCGCCTAGCTGAAAGCTTGTAAGTTTTGCGAGCCAGTCCTGTGAAAGCGTTATGGCAATAACAATCGTAGCTACTATTCCGCCAACATAGGATTCGAAAATATCTGCTCCCATACCAGCCACATCGCCTACATTGTCTCCCACGTTGTCTGCAATGACACCTGGGTTCCGCGGGTCATCCTCTGGAATCCCAGCTTCGACCTTGCCAACCAAATCGCTTCCTACGTCAGCAGCTTTTGTGTAAATGCCGCCACCGACGCGCGCAAATAGCGCAATCGACGAGGCTCCCATTGCAAAGCCAGAAATATTATTTAGCGCTAGTTCTGAGCCGCTTAAAAAATAATAGGAAAGAAAACCAAAATAGTAAAACAGCACACCCACACCTAAGAGTCCAAGGCTAGCAACAGCTAGACCCATTACTGCGCCGCCGCTAAAGGCGGTATAAAGTGCCTGTGGTTGATTCTTTTCAAATGCCCTTGCAGCCGTCCGAACATTAGCCTTAGTTGCTGCCAACATACCGGCAAGCCCAGCTCCAACCGAGCATGCAGCGCCAAGAAAAAAGGAAAATGCAGTTTTAAGACCAAGCGCCGGAGTAACCGAAATCAACAAAAACACTACGACGACAAAGATCGCCAAATAACGCCCCTCGGCAGTGAGAAACGTTCTCGCGCCAACCGCAATGTGATCTGAAATGTCTCTCATCTTTTCGTTTCCGGGCGCCTCCTTAATGATGCCTTGATACAGCTTATAGGCAAAAAGCACACCTAGGATAGCAGCGAGAGGTGCGACCGCGCTAATAAGGATTGCAATGTAATTGGACATTCTGGATAATCTCCCCTTTTTTTTATAAAGCTATTATATGTTTTGTTAGTTACAAAAATCTAAGGCTCTGCCATTAGCGGCGATGTAAGCCGCTCGCTCGTTCTCGCCAGCGCCGCGCCAGCGAGAACGGCCTCCGACACTACAACCGGCCCACCGGCCAGTTGTTTAGCACACCTCAAATATCAAGTCACGCCTATCTAGCATGTAATCTCTGCTGCGCCGCCAGTACGCCCATTTCTATGATACAGCACGTGGCGTCGGTCGCTCTACAAACTGCGTCACTTAACAACATCCGCTCTTCCCGACTAGGAGCACTCAACACCCAATCTTTAACATCGACTACCTTCTTTGCACCCGAGACCTCGCCTCCGGAGTTAGGTTGCCTCTCTGGATGCCCAATGCCGACTCTTAGGCGACAAAAATCTCCCCTGCCTAAATGCCGCATGACGTCCTCAACACCTCTATGTCCGCCGCTCGAACCGCCCTGCTTAATTCGGACTACGCCTGGGGCAAAATCTAAATCATCGTGAATGATTATTAGCTGCGAGTAGTCGATTTTAAAAAAACCACACACCGCCGCTACTGGCGCACCGCTTTGGTTCATAAATACCTGCGGAAGAACCAATATCACCTTATGCCCAGCAAGCGAAATATTTGCCAAATTGCAATTAAATTTCTGCCTCCATACGACCTTTTCACCCCGACCCTCGACCAGAGCCGCTAAGGCTTCAACCACCCAAGCGCCCACGTTATGGCGGGTATCGGCATATTTCCTGCCTGGGTTTCCCAAGCCAACCACGGCAAATAATTGCTCTACCACTACTCGCCCTTAGTGCACGTAAACCTAGTCGATTTAAAAAAACTAGGAACTGCCTTTTGCCTTAGCAGTCTCGCTAGTGGTTCCTGCAGCCTCTGGCGTTGCCGGGGTCGCTGGAGCCTCTTCAGCTTCGCGCTTTACTATAATGCTTACAATGCTAAGCTTTGGATCGCTAATCAACACAACATTTTGCGGCATAGCAATATCGCCCGCTTGAATCGAGTCGCCAGCCTCGAGTGCGCTGATATTGACCTCAATAAATTGAGGTATTTCACGTGGTAGACATTTTACGTCGATCTCGTGCGCCACGTGATTTAATACTGCATTGCCTAACTTAACAGCCTGACAGACTCCTAATAGGTGAATTGGAACCGTAGCAACGATCTTATGATCTTCAGTCACTGCTAAAAAATCCACATGCGTTACGCGGGATTTAATCGGCTCAAGCTGCACATTCTTTAACAAAACAGTTAACCCATCGAGCTCCTTTGACTTGCTCTTTAACGTATATAACTGCGTAGTGTTCGCAATATTAACTCGCTTGCCAAAGTGAAGCCCCTCTATTGCTAGACCTCGCGCTGCCTGCTTTTCGCCATAAACAACTCCAGGAATATATCCTTCCCTGCGAAGTTTCCGAGCCACGGACTTCCCGGTTTCTTCTCTATGTTCGACCTCGACTGTAAGTGGTTCCACTCTCTTAATCTCCCCTGATTGTTCTATAACGCCGCTCTCGCGCGGCGCAATTATTCATAAAAATCAAAAATCCCCTAATCCTCAAAAAGCACGCTCACCGAATCTTCCTTGTGTATGCGGGCGATGGCCTCTCCTATTAGGGGAGCAACGCTAAGCTGAACGATGTTGCTATCCTCGCCCTGAAGATCCGGATGATAAATTGAATCCGTAACAACGAGTTTGGTAATCCTACTTTTGGGAAGTTTTTGTTTTGCCTTCCCCGACAACACCGCGTGTGTCACGCAAGCGCTTACCTCAATAGCCCCAGCCGCGAGCAAAGCATCGGCCGCCTTCATCAGCGTTTCACCGGTATCAACTATATCATCTACTAAAACTGCCACCTTGCCCCTAACATCGCCCACCACGTTCATCTCTGCAACCTCATTAGGCGAGATGCGCCTCTTGTCAATTATCGCCAAGTGGGCATCGCCTAAGCGTTTGGCGTAAGCGCGCGCGCGCGACACGCCTCCGGCATCCGGAGAAACCATACACAGTGAGTCGCTGGGATAACACTGGCGCAGGTATTTTAGGTGCACCGGCATAGCGTAGAGGTTGTCGACCGGGATGTTAAAAAAGCCCATAATTTGACCAGCGTGCAAATCCATTGTCAAAACTCGCTGTGCTCCTGCTGTAACCAACAAGTCCGACACGAGTTTTGCCGTAATTGGGACGCGAGGCTTGCTCTTGCGATCCTGTCTCGCGTAACCGAAATACGGAATAACCGCCGTAATCCGCATGGCGCTCGCCCGTTTCAAGGCATCCAAGATAATGAGCAGCTCCATGAGGTGATCATTTCCAGGTGTCGAAGTGCTTTGAATTACGTAAACGTCATCGCCGCGAACATTTTCGCCAATTTCAACGCTTAGTTCTCCATCGCTAAATCTGCGAATGTCACAAGCCCTTAGCTCGACGCCTGCGGATCGCGCAATACTAGCCGAAAGCTCGCGGTTAGATCGCCCTGCAATAATGGAAAAATGACCTCTCATAATAAAAAAAATGGCTGGGCGGGGAGGGATCGAACCTCCGAATGCCGGGATCAAAACCCGGTGCCTTACCGCTTGGCGACCGCCCAATATTATTTCTCACCTTCGTTGGCAAGCCGCGGTCTTACCACTGCGACGAACCAAGCCGGACGAAGCTCTTGTATCCTGAGGCTTAGCCTCTTTGCTCGCTCCTCCTTACCTTCAAATACTGCTATCGTACTGCCGCTACCAGCTAAAAGCGGTCTATGGCCGCCTTCTTCGACAATTAGACTAAAAGCTTCTCGAATTTCGGGATATTCTTCTCGCACAATATCCTCGAAATCGTTTCCAATATGAGCTAAGAGGCTCTCGAACTGGGATTGAAATTTCCCGCCACAGATAACTGCTCCAGCTCCTCTCCGCCCACTTAGTTCTATATTGCCTTTAAGCGCAAAACCCAAACGCGCAAGTTCCTCTTCCGCCATCTGTTTAGCGCGACTCTCAAATTCCGCCAGAGAAAAGACTGGAATGTCTTTTCTTTTCTCCCGCATAAGCTCGTACGCCCGACTGGTATCAACCCCGACAAGTGGCTTCACCAGGATTACCCAAAGGTTTTCGAGCCCTCGCAGGTAGTCGGGCCACGTGGCGGGATCTAGTTTCATCACCCTGTCGCCAGTCCCGTCTACAAAACTAAGCCCCTCTCCCATCATCACTGGGACGTCCGATCCTATACGTGCGCCAACCTTATAGAGTTTTTTTAAAGAATATTCAAGCTTAAGCATCCTAGATAATAGCAAGATTAATTGAGCCGCATCGGAACTTCCGCCCCCTAGACCAGCTTGAAACGGAATATTTTTCTCTAGCTCAATATTTAGGTTAACCTGCCCATATAGCCGAACCTCCCTAAGAAACTCTTCAGCCGCCCGAACAACTATATTTTCCGACGAGTTAATAGTCTTAAGTGCCTGATTTAATTCATTATATTTTGCCGAAGCCGCGAATAAATGCTTGTGTAATTGTTCTCCTACTTTGCAAGCAAAGCTTACTCCGCTAAACGGTTCCAGGTTATTTTTCTCACGGCATCCAAGCAGCCCCAAATTAATTTGGTCATAAAGTGTTAGCGGAAGGACAAGCGAGTGAAGCAGGTGGAAACCATTCTCTGCCAGCCTTCCAACAACCCTCAGAGTAAGATTTATTTTTGCCGGCGCTACTACCTGCATATTTTTAATATTTTTTCCCAAAACAACTTTTTAGTAGGTCATAGCTGGTCTATAATGAAATTCTCATGAGCAAACGAGAATACACGGAACGCGCGAAGCTGAGCAATAAATACTTGAGCCGCAGGGGCAGCAAGTCGCTAAGGCGATATTACCCATTCGGCCATGAGCACACTTTAGTGAGCTATCGCAAAAAAAATCGCGTGGAAACTGTTTTGATGGAAATGCCTTGGGCCATCGTAATTCTTACAGCTATGATATATGCCGTTGGAATAGTTTTTTTTAAGATATTCTGGTTTGAAGTTTTTGGAAAACCACAAATCTTTGCCAAGCATAGCGTATTAGAGCGAGAACTTAAGGCAAGCCGCAATCGGAAGATTCCTTAACTATAATAATAGCTTCAGCTCAGTCGACATTCTCCAAAACATCTCGCATGGAATAGCTACCAGGCGCCTGTTTAACTAGCCATTTTGCGGCACGCACGGCCCCCCTTGCAAATATTGCCCTATTGGTAGCACGATGCGTAAGCTCCAGGCGCTCACCATTTGCAAAAAAATACGCCGTGTGCTCTCCAACGACGTCGCCACCTCTTACCGCGTGCATGCAGATTTCATTTTCCTTGCGCAGAGCCTCTTTCCCAGAACGCGAAGCAGTTATAACCGCGCTACCGCGACTAGGCTCCATAGCTCTTAGAATCTCATCGCCAAGCGTTAGCGCAGTGCCACTTGGCGCGTCCTTCTTCATCTTATGGTGAAGCTCAACTATTTCAACATCTACTCCAGAACCGAGCATTTTCACAGCTCGCCCCGCCAGCAAAAATAAAACATTCATCCCTACGCTAAAATTACTGGATAACAAAATCGGAATTGTCTTGCTAGCCTCTGTTATCGCAGCTCTCGTATCTTCACTTAACCCCGTAGTGCCAATTACAATTGGCTTGCCAAAATCCTTCGCCGCGCGAACTGCATCTCGTGTTCCGACTGGCGATGAAAAATCGATCACGACGTTGCAATCCTCACACTTTTTAAACCACTTCGTGCCGAGCGCAAGCTGCCACTGCCTTGTCCACTCCTCGATTCTTGCACTGCCCTCGGACGCTACCCCCGCAACAACAATATCGCGCGAGCCACTACTCCCATCCTCCGCCCCCACCACGACCTTGAGTATCTCCCCACCCATCTTCCCAGTTGCACCATAAAGACATATTCGCAAATCACTGCTCATTCCAAGCTTCCCTTAGAACCTGAAGATTAATCTCACCGCTAAAAACACGCGCCGCATCTCCCGTCAAATGTATGCGCTTTGCCTGAACATCCCAGCTTACCTCTAGCTCCCCTCCTAAAGTCTCCACGACAACAGTATTCGCGCACTTTCCCATATGAATAAGCGCCCCGACAGCACCACATGCGCCCGTCCCGCAAGCGAGCGTCTCGCCCACGCCGCGCTCCCAAACGCGCATCTTAATTCGACGCCGATCTACGATTTCAACAAACTCCACGTTCGTGCGCTGGGGAAAAAATTCATGTAGCTCTAACTTTGGACCCACCACACCTACAGGGTACTCCGAGACGTTCTCGGTGATAACAACACAATGCGGATTGCCCATGCCAACAGCAGTAATTCTATGCGTCTCGCCGTCTACAACAATCGGCACATCTACGTGCTCGCCCGCCTCCGCCGTAGGAACGCGCAGTCCCTCGAAAAACGGCTCGTGGAATGCTACCTTTACACGCGCGCCTCGCTGCAAAACCTGCACGGGAATGTTGCCAGCATCGGTCTCCAACTCAAACCCCCTCTCCTCATCGGCCAACAATCCGCTCTCGTAAATAAAACGCGCGGCACAGCGAATTCCATTGCCACAAATTGCCCGGCTTCCATCGGCATTAAAATAGCTCATCTTGTATTCAGCCCGGACAGAAGCATCAATCACGATTAGCCCATCGCCGCCAATCCCATAATGCCTATCGAGAATTCTTGGAATAAGCTCGTACAGCCTAGCGGGCAAGCCATAGCGACCATCCGCAACGACGAAATCGTTTCCATTTGCCTGCATTTTAACAAAACTAATGCTGCTATCATGCGCGTGATTCGGCTTAGACATAACAAAACTCCCCTCGATCTACTCAAGTCGCTCGACGATGCTCGACTCTCCTAAGAAAGTCACCCTAAGCGTCGCGGCAGATTGCCCCTCCACTCCGCGACTATTAACCGGAACTACCCTATAATCATAAACAGAGCCCGGTACTATATCCCTATCTGCAAAACTGTAAGTGATTGCCGCCTGCGACGCAGCGGGGCTAGCACTGCCTGCCTGTCTTTCTCCACTAGAAGCGAGGCCTGCGACACCAACTTCGCCAATGTCCTTAAATCTGCGCATCTTCTGGGAGTCATGAATAGCTCTCTTAATCGAAAAGAATTCGAGATTCTCGAGCACATCGCCACTAGCAGTAATCTTTGGTGCCTGCCAGCTCAGAATAACTGAATCCACCTGTCCCCTTGCAGTATAGAAACCAACTGCGCTCGGCGCAAAAGCCTCTGGCGGTTTGGGATCCCCCTTCCGCCCGCAACCGTAAACGAAAAGCAGGCTTCCTAAGACGGCTGCAAACAGCAGTAAAAGTGAAAATCGAGCCATCACGGACCTGCCCAAGCAAAACAAACTGTCTTCTCTAGTAATCATAAAATAAACCGCGAAAGGTCTACGTCCGTAACAATTTCACTCAGGCGTTGGCGCACCCGTTCTCCATCAATCCTCACCTGTCGGCCCCTGAATTCATCGGCAGAAAATAAAACATCATCTAGTAGCTTCTCTAGCAAAGTGTGCAAACGCCGCGCCCCAATATTTTCCGTTCGGGAATTGACCTCGGCAGTCAAACGCGCAATCTCGTCAATAGCATCGTCGCTAAATTCGAGCTCCACATCCTCTGTAGCTAACAAAGCGGTATATTGCTTGATCAATGCGCTCTTCGGTTCCTTTAATATTCGCACAAACTGTTCGGGCGTGAGACTTCGCAGTTCTACTCGAATGGGAAAACGCCCCTGAAACTCCGGCATCAGATCCGATGGCTTCGTAAAGTGGAATGCGCCGGACGCAATAAAGAGAACGTGATCCGTCTTTATAGAACCATACTTAGTGCTAACCGTGCACCCTTCCACTAATGGCAACAAATCTCGTTGCACACCCTCACGCGACACATCGGGCCCTTTAGTAGAGCTATGTTGCCCACAAATCTTGTCGATTTCATCAATGAATACAATGCCGTTTTGCTCCGCTCTAGCTAATGCGAGCCTAGTAACTAAATCCTCGTCAATGAGACTCTCGCTTACATCCTCCGTCAAAACTTCCCGTGCATCCTTAACGCTTAATTTTTTCTTTCCATGCTGCTTGGGCATCATGTTGGAAAAAACATCCTTAAGCTGATCCTCTAAAGCACCAAAGTTGCCATGACCAACTATTTCAAAATGCGTAGCCGAGGGTTTCACCGTCTCAACTTCCACAATTCGACTCTCCAATTTACCGGCCCGCAGCATCTCTCTAAGCTTTTCGCGAGTATTAGTCGAAGCGCGCCCCCCCTGAGCATCTAATTCGCCACGCTCAGAGTCGGGCAGCAATAAATCGAGCAATTTCTCTTCCGCTAGCTCAACTGCCTTTTCTCTCACCTTAGCCCGCTCCTCTTTGCGAACTATACTCACCGCGTTTTCAGCCAAATCGCGAATTATAGACTCTACGTCCCGCCCCACATATCCAACCTCCGTAAACTTTGAAGCCTCTACCTTTACAAAAGGCGCTTTCGTTAGCTTTGCAAGTCGTCGCGATATCTCCGTCTTCCCCACACCAGTGGGGCCAACCATAATTATGTTTTTTGGAGTGATTTCCTCCCTCATCTCCCCAGGCACGCGCAATCTCCTCCAGCGATTGCGCATAGCAATCGCCACTGCCCTCTTTGCGTCCTCCTGCGCTATCACATAGCGATCTAACTCGGCTACAATCTGCTGGGGCGTTAGCGAAGCATCGTCGGCGAGCAATTCGCTATTGTTTTCCTTTCTATCCAAATTCTCAGTCACAGCTCAATTCTTCAAATACAAAACTATCATTAGTAAAAGGGCAAAGCTCTGCCGCAATCTTTAGCGACTGCTCGACAACTTGCCGTGCATCTATTCTCTCTTGGCCATATCTTATTAAAGCCCGCGCTGCCGCCAATGCGTACGTCCCACCCGAACCAATGCCGATAACGCCGTCATCCGGCTGTATCACGTCTCCTACCCCCGAAAGCAAAAAAAGCGATGCGCCGTTGCCAACAATCATCATCGCCTCGAGCTTCCTTAGGAATCTATCCGAGCGCCAGTCCTTTGCCAATTCAACGGCCGCTCGCGGCAAATTGCCGCCGTACTCACCTAGCTTCGCCTCAAACCTCTCAAACAAGCTAAACGAATCGGCCGCAGATCCCGCAAAACCCGCAAGAACCTTGCCATTTTGCGAGCGCCTGATCTTAACAGCCGAGTGCTTCATAACGGTATTATTTACTGTAACTTGACCGTCTCCGCCAAATACAAGCCGATTATTGTGATTAACCGCTAAAATAGTCGTCGAATGAGTCTTTATCATTTCCATCGCAAATACCCCAATGCGTTTCAGCTTCCATTTATCATGCTGACGCCGAACTTTATAACCATTAAATGCCATGAAAACAACACCTAGACGGGATGCCTTTAATACACTATACCCAAACAAATGCAGGCGAAATGACATTGCATTTGGAAATAGTTTGCGACTTGTTTTATATGGATATTGAAACTCGCTTTTATCATAGAAGATCCCTACTTCAAAAGCGCATCGGTAACGGCGCAGCTATCATTCCTTCGTCTGTCGAAACGAAGAAGAGCAGAGATCAGCGGCATCATTTTCGTCAAGATTCTAACTTTTTCTATCTTACTGGCTTTTCAGAGCCAAATTCAGCCTTGTTACTTCTAGGAGGGAAGCGCGGGCCGCGGTCGGTAATATTTCTTCGAGAACGCGATCCCCTTAAGGAGCGCTATGAGGGGGAACATTTGGGTCTCACCCGCGCAAAGCGTCGCTTTAAGATAGACGAGGTTAGAAATATTGAAAATCTCGAAAATGACCTAACGGGCCTTTTAAAAGATCACGCCACACTACACTATGTGCCCGCTGTAAATCCGGAAGTTGACAGTGTCGTTTGGAGAATTTTTTGCAGGCAGTCCGATCCTAGCAGTCGTTTTCCGTATCAGCTTAAAGACCTGCGAGCAGAATTACATCAAATGCGCGCTGTAAAGGATAGTTACGAAATTAACTGCATTAAGCGCGCTATAGAGATAACGATTGACGCTTTTGTAAAACTTGCATCCGATCTGCCTTCTCTTAAGAGCGAAGCCCACGCTGCAAAACTGCTCGAACAATATTTCACCGAATTCGGAGCCTCTAGTTTAGGCTTTGACACCATCGTAGCGTCTGGCAAAAATGCCACCACTCTACATCATTCGCCTCTGCTTTCCCCGATTCTAAAGCAAAAACTGGTTTTAATAGATGCTGGAGCTGAATTTAACGGTTACTCGGCCGACATTAGCAGAACCTTCCCGGTATCTGGAAAATTTAGCACGGCTGAGAAGGAAATCTACAACTTAGTGCTTGCGGCGCTTGAAACCGCCCAGAAACGCGTTCATCCCCAAGCCACTGCAAACAGCATCCACCTAGCGGCCGTAAAGGAGATTACAAAAGGTTTAATCGATCTAAAAATCATTAAGGACAAGGACTGGCAAACAGCATTTACCGGCGAGAAATACAAGCCATACTTCATGCATAGGACTAGTCACTTTTTGGGCCTAGATGTACACGACCCGCCTCCGCCACAGCTCGACGGGAGCATTACTCATAGCGAGCCTCTTAGGCTCCAGCCGGGACACGTCATCACGGTAGAGCCAGGTCTTTATTTCGACTCGAGAGATATGAGCATACCGAGGCATTTTCGCGGTATCGGAATTCGCTTAGAAAACGATGTACTAGTTACGCCACATGGTGGAAGCGTTCTCACGTCGCGCTTGCCTGTAACGCTTTCAGATGTGGAAGAACTGTTAAAATAGCACATGGAGATTATGAAATTTAAATTTCTTTTTCACTTTCACTGGGCGTTTGCGCTGTCGCTAAGTCTTCTCTTTAGCGCCACTTGCGTTGCTCAGGAAGTTGATACAGATACGGAAGAAGACAGCAGCGTATTCAAAAAATTGTCAGAAATGAATCTAAATCTTTTTAAAGATATTTCGGCTTCGCAAACCGAAATATCTACTACGGCGGACGCCTGGATCTTGTCGCCACCCGATAGCGTTCGCATAACGTTTCTACTCGAATCTACTGGAAAAAGCGCTACGGCGACCTTTAACAACGTAAAGACCACATTCGAGGCGGTTAAAAAGGCAATTGCTTCGCCAGGTTCCATACCGCTAAACATTTTAGATCGAGGCATACAGCTTTCTAGCGCTGCGAGAAAGAGCCCTTCTATTAATAGCGGCGAACTCATGCGAGCCGAGCAGTTTATTGCGGTCGAATCGACAGACCTCACTGCAGTTAGCACGCTTATAGACAGCGCCTTGGGAGCGGGGGCTAGTTCTGTCGTCGATGTGTCTTATTTCGTGCATAAGGATGAGGCAAATATTACTGAGGCTATTAGCGTTGCCACTAACAAAGCTCGCCAGAAGGCCGAACTTATAGCCTCTTCTCTCGGAGTTAGTTTAGGCAAACTGTTATCGGCAACTGCAACGGAGGAATCGCTTGGTAGAACTCAGCGCATTCAGCAAAAGGACGGAATTGCACTAAAAACCTATGCCGATAAAGAGCTACACGTTTACGTCACTGTGCGCTATGCGGTAGGTAACTAGCGGCACGTTGAACAAATATTTCTGAGAGCTTTGGATTAGACCCCCAGTGTGCACGCACTGCTGTTGCGAGTATGTTGGGCGAAGGCGATAAACCTTCGATAGTGGAGAAATCTTCCGCCCGCTTAGTCGAAAGAAGCAAATTGCGATCGCGCAACTTAAAGCTGCCAGGCATTTCATCCCGCGTGCGGATTAGCCACTGAAAGTTGCGAATCCCCCTAAATCGCTGCCCAGTTTCTCCTATGACCGTCGTAGCTTGGCTCTCAACATCGCAATAGGCGAAGCCCGAGGCGCTCTCTTCTATCACTCTCGTCGCAGTGCCTCGTATTAGACCGACTCCTTCGTACACGCCGCCACTTGGCAATATAATGCTCTCCATTAGATAAGCCACCGCATCGCCTTCAGCAAAGACCACCCCACCGGCTTTGCCAAAAGACCTAATTTCCTTAAGAAGCGACTGATTGGAAGACAAGTCGTTAGCGTATAGGTGGACATAGCCGCCGGGTAGATATATACCGCTAATGCCGGCTGGCAACTTAGTATCAGCTATGGGCGAAAAAGATATAATTTCTGCACCTTCGCGGCGAATCAAATCAATATTGTCTTGAAATGCTAGATGAAAGGCTGCATCGTCCGCAACGGCTATTTTGCAATTCTTTGTCTTACCGTGAATCGTTGCAGCCGTTACTTGTATACTCCCGGCAGTAGCCGCAAGTTCTCTTAAAATCCCCAAATCGACGTTATCTTCTGCAAGCTCTCCCACAGCCATCACTAGACTACGAGTAAGAATACTCGGGTTCTCGCGCTGTGCTTCGCTAGCCGACATTAGCGCCGGATTGCCAAGCGGCAAATATCCAATAAATCGCACCCCTCCCAATACCTCGACAGATCTTTTTAGAATTTCTCCCTGCTCCTTGTCAGCGACCCTATTGACGATCACGCCAGCGAGTTTTGCATCCGCAGCAAAACTGTTAAAACCATCTACCACTGCACCTAAACTCTCCCTGTAGCCAGCACCATCCATAACCAAAATTATTGGCGTCTTGGTATCCATTGCAAACTCGGCCAAATTTCTATAACAAAAATCCTCGCCGTAATAGTCGAATAACGCCTTCTCGCCTTCTATTAAGACGAGTTCAGCGCCGCCACACAATCTTCCCAAGGAATTATGAATGTCCTTCCGCGACAGCATCCAGAAATCCAAACTATTGGCCAGCCTACCCGAGATGCGCCGATGATAAGTCACATCGATAAGCGATGGTCCAATTTTCCCCATCGCCACTGAAACTCCCTTTTTCTTCAGTGCAACGAGTAGACCACAAGTGACCGTAGACAAACCACTGCCGGCATGAGTTGAAGCGAGCAAGACTCGCGGAACAGCTATTTCCAATAAATTCTTGGAAGTCATAAAAAACAAAAAATTTATTTAAGCATAGTCGGCACTACCCTGCACCCACTAACAGATTTGAGACACTGAAGGACAACCAGTCGATTCGTATTACTTCCCTTTTTATTATTATCCACATTGAAGCAATTAGCTAGCTTAGTAAACTGCTGTTTATTGACTAAAACCTCCTTGACGGCAAATATTTTGTCGTTAAACGCTAAACCGCTCACGCATTCGGCAATTACGTCATCCAAATACACCACCTCACCCTTTACCACAACATCGCCACCCTCGATAACGGCATGCGCGCCAGGCTTTAGCACTCGCAAAAACTCTAGCAAGAATTCTCGCACAAACGCCTTGCAGTGCTTTAGTGACGAACTCGCGACGAGGTTTTCGCCAAACTCATTCGGATTAATATCGCAAAACCAGAACTCCAACCAATTATCGGCCAAATAGTCTACCTTATCCAAAAACGGTGGCGAAGTAACAATGAGATCCACCGAATTGTCGCCAATCTTTTCAAGTTTACGCGCGTCAGCGACTTCGCAAATCGAGGCACTACTAACTGCAAAAAAATCGCTCGAAAACCCGTCTCTCAATGCCTGTGAGGCCTTCCGAATAATGCGCGGAGCTACCGCGCGATACTCAGGCATTTGGCCACGCTTTTGGTTAATTAGTAATTGATGTGCCGAAGGAATCGAGATCTGAGGAAACGTGTAGGCGGAAAAAAAACCGCTCGAATGTCCATGCAAGCGCGATATAGCAACTAATTCGACGAAGTTACTAACCGCATCGCTGTGTTTGCGAAGAAAGCGCTTTAAGTTCACCAACTCCCTATACGTATCTGGATGATAAAATGGCGAAAACTTCTCCGGATACCCCTCTAGATCCACTGGGCGCCTAAAATCCACCTCGTTTAGACGCAGCACTATTTCGTCCAATCCAACTGGAGAGAGTTTAGCCGCAGTCATCCTAATTGCTAGCGGATTGACGTCACATGATAAACTCACTCTGCCGAGAAGCGCCGCTTGTAATGCAGTAGTTCCCCTACCACAAAAAGGATCCAAGACAACCTGTCCCTTGCGAGAGTACTGCCTTATGCAATAATCCGGAAGCTCAGGCTTATAGCTTGCCCTATAGCTCACAACATAGTGCAAGGAATGCATTTGGCGCGGCTGGCCAGCCCATAACTCCCCTACCAAACGCTTATACCCAACGCCCTGAGTGCAGTCTTCCTCCATAAGCCGCGATTTCGAAGGATTTTCTACCATATTGTGACCTATAGATGCGCCTTGCTTACCGCGTTCAAAAAAAGTCGCTCCCAAAAACTTCACATTCAAACAAAACCTAGCACATACTAGCTGATTGGCACACAAAAATAGTATTCCACTACATCTAACCTAAAGTTCCCATAAAAGAACTATATCTGTGGCTCAAGCAGCTCGAAGGCTAGCGAAATGCGATCGTTTTAGTGCACATTAACTGACAATGTCCCGAAATATCGCCTCGATAAATCACGCGTCACTCCAGTAGTTTTGATATTCAGTCGACATTATCAGTAGGTATTTGCCATTATTTCTTCATTATATGGTGCTTAACGACAGACATGAGGACGGTCAGGGAACTAGAGAATACTAACGGCGAGCTTGAGACTTTGATGGAAAAAAGCAGTGAGCACGCCACTATTCGCCTGCAAACTACGGCAGACAAGCTTGAGCTATATATTTCGATAACGCTAAGGAACCCAGACGCGCGGCATACATTTACCCGTGAAGAGCTACTGTCTATTATTTTTAGCTGTGCCGAGAAATCTCTAATCAACATTGCTTGCATAGACAAAATAGTAAATGAACTAAATTCGCAAACTAACGTTAGTGCTCGCCTAATCGCTCGCGGGCGCGCGCCAGTGCCCGGGCAAGACTCGAAGTTAATTCTATTTGTAAAAAAATTTGAGGGCTTTTCCCGTCCCGGAAAGCAGGTTGAATTTGTGGACTCTCGCTTTATTCGCGCTTTTGACAACATCGAAAAGGATAACATTATTGGCAAAATACGACCGCCTAACTCGGCCATTAACGGACTCGACGTCATCGGAGAGATGAGCGTCCCACAAAAGGGAAAGGCAACTCAACCTACCGTAGACAAGACTATAGAGCTCGTTGCAGAGGACGCAGACGGCGCTGAGACGATGCTAATTGCAAAAGAAAGGGGCTACCTCACGTCTGACAGCAGCGGCCGCCTCTCTATTAGTCCACATCTAGCTATAGAGGGAAATGTCGATTTTAAGACTGGCGACCTAGATTTTATTGGCTCGATTGAAATCACCGGAGACGTAGCAAACGGCTTTAAAGTTGTAGCCGGTGGCAACATCTCAGTGGCGGGGAACATAAATAACGGCATGCTAGTTAGCCGAAACGGATCGATTGCCATTCAAGGATGCGTAACTGGCTCAGAAACCCGCTCTCTTAGCGCAGCAAAGCAACTCAAGGCCCGTCGCGAAACAAAAGGAGAATCGCGTCTACTCGACATCTATAGCGCCGGAAATTTAAGCGCATCCATAGTGGCTGGCGCAAATATTTTTGCTCAAGGAGACATAATCATAAAGACGGAGTTAAGAGAAAGCATTGCGCGAACTCAATGCGCCCTAAGAATTCCACAAGGACACATACTAGGTGGCGAAATATTTGCGATTTGCGGCATAGAAGCCGGAACGATAGGCTCAGCCGGCGGCAGCAACACCACCATAAATCTAGTAGGCGATCCAAAATCCTCAATTGAATATCGACAACTAGAAAGCCAAATCGAATACTTCAAGAACGCCGAAAATCTAATTCAACTCTACCTTGCTCCTTACGTTGCCGCACTGCAAAAAAATATCAGGCTCGCACAGTCGCAAAAAGCATACATCGAAACCATGATTCGTTCGCTCACAGCTGTTACCAAACGAATAGACGAACTTCAAGAAAAGCAAAAGGCTCTAACAGAGTCATCTCAAGTACAGAGATCCTTCAAAGTTAGCTTCCATAAGACACTGTACGCGGGAACGCAAATAGTGGCAAATAGAAAAATATTTGCTCCCGACAGCAATATTGATGGGCCAAAGACCGTGGAATATCGCCCCAACGAGCGCGACTTTATCGTAAGAGATTTCTCTAAAATTGATTGCAGCGCCAAGGAGAGCGGCAAAGAACTTGGTCAACAGAATAAGAACTTGGAGAAAAAAGCATGATAGACTTTTCACTTGCCAACATAGGTTTATTAGATAACCGCTTTCTCGCTAAAAGCATCGGCCTGTTAAAGCCCCACAACCCCATTACTGTTGAGGAAAACTCCTCTATAGAACACGCGATTCAGTTACTTCAACAAAACAAAGTAGGATGCGTAATTGTAACCGATCGGCCTGGCAAGATAGTGGGTATCGTTACCGAACGCGACGTAGTAATAAAGGTCGCCTTAGCTAAAATAGATCTTTCGAGGACGCAAGTTACAACAATAATGACAAAAGCGCCTCATACTGAGTTCATGACTACCTCCATGGCGCATGCGGTAAGTCTAATGTCTCGTGGTGGTTTTAGACACTTGCCTATAGTAGACGAAGAAAATTACCCCATCGGCATAATATCCGTAAAAGATTTAATAGACTTTATCGTTGGCGAGACGCTGCGCGAGTTAGAAAAGATAGGTACTTAATACAATACTACTAGCTATAGAGATTTTCTTTTTCCCCATGAGGTCTGGTTTTCCAGCGCCTATGGACCCAAAACCACTGTTCCGGATGCTGTCTAATGACGTCTTCTAAAGCTTGGTTCATTTCTCGGGTAAAGGACATTATTTTTTCCGAGGAGTTTCCGCTAAGTTCTCTTGGATTCTTGAGCTCGCGCAATATAACCTCGAATCGTTCAGGCACAATCTCGACCGCTACCGCTAAGACGACTCTAGCTCCAGTGCGAAGCGCAGCCGTGCCGATTGCCTTTGTAGTCGCTGCGCGCAAGCCAAAAAAATCTACAAACGTCGCATGATTGCGCTTTACGTTCTGATCACACAGCACTACAACATCCCGTCCACCATTAAGCCGCGAGACTATTTCTCTGTAACCACCCTTCCGGCTAAATACATCGTTGCCAAATATGCTACGCCGCTCGTTACACCAGCTATCCAATCTCGGAAGATCGAAACCACGCGCCAAAATTGATATTGGCCTAACGAGAAGCGCGTGCATCTGAACAAAAAGTTCAAAACATCCATAATGCGCAGTGGCAACTAAAATTCCCGTCTTGCTGCAATCTTCCTCGCACACTTCGGAGCTCCTGCGCCAAAACTCGCGCACCTCGCCATAATCAACCTTTTCCTCCGCCGCCCTGCGCGTAAGCCTGGGCATCCGTGCAAAAGCGTAAAGATTGCGAGCCAACACTTCGAGCGACCTGCGATAAATATCATTGCCTTCCTCGCTGGAGCACTCCGGAAAAGCAATTTTTAGATTTCTTAAGGCTACCCTCCTCGAACGTGGCATTGCGAGCACCAAACCGTGGACGCAAATGCGCGCAATACACATGCCCAAAAATTCTGGTGTCACCTCCATTGCCAAGACTAAAAGGCGAACAATCGAGAGCGCGGCAAGGTCTAGCGCACCTTTTAAAATCGCACTTCGCATTTGAGCTATCCAGCAGCTAGCTTATTTTTCACGGAAAACCTAGACCGAATTGAATCTAATAACTCATAAAAAGTTCTCCATACGCTCTCTAAAAAAGTTGGAACTTGCTCGGCCGAGTTAAACTCCTTTTCCAAGGCGATATGAGCGCGAAACAAGAATGGCATTCCGCCCAAAACTACACTTTTAACTTCTGCCGCCGGATTTGAAGAATTAGGCCCGTCGTGATGCAAGTAGTAACTAAACTCAAAAGTGCGAGCTAGTTTTTCAATACCTCGAAGATTTGCAACGCGGCTTTCTACACCCCTTTGGTAATTGTCGCGGTAGTGCGCAATGCCTGCCTGAGCATTTATCCAAGGATTCATACATTGCTCCTGGCTTAAACCATACAAGGCAGCAGTTCCCTTAACAAACTGAAATAGGCCGCAGGCCGAAGTAGTAGGAGCCCGTGCCATTGGATTAAACCCCGACTCCACCTCGGCTATGGCTAAGAGCACAGCTTGATCTGTCAATGACAATCCACCGCGACGAGCGTAATAAAGAATAGCGCGAATTGCTTCGCGCTGGGCCCATGGAGGCGCACCTACGCCGAGGAATTCATCACTGCCCTTTCCGCTTAGCTCTGGCGAAACGAATTCACGCCTATAACTCGAAGCGCGAATCAATTCATCGACGGTAACATCAGGGATTTGACTTAGTAGTAACTGCTCACGGAATCGCTCCCCTGTTAGAGCAAGAAGTCCGAAAACAAAAACTATAAAAACATTAAACACCGCATGACTTGGATGATGTCGTATATACCGCCATATGATGCTCGCGCACCAACTAAGTGAGCACCAAGTGGCCGCAAGCAGAACGCAAACTAAGTTAGCTATTGTAGTATGCAAACCAGGAAGTGGCGGCAATGGAGCTTTACTCACTCGCACAGCGGAAGTCTGTATATCGCTATGATGCGACGCTACCCGTTCGACAATCTCTTCAAAAGAAGCGTCGTGAACGATTAGGGCATTAGACTGAAACGGTTCGCTCAAAATGCTATTATCAGTGGCCGCCAAATTACCCTCAGCGAACGGAGCGCTAATACTAATTAACTTGGCAGAAGTGCTAAATCTTTTCGACAAATCTCAGCTCCCGCTAGGCGTTTGTTGTTTTTCTAAAACTAGAGAGTATTCGATTTCCTTAAACCCTTTACAAAAAGTAAGTTAAATATTTTACCTTTTGTAAATGCTATAAACCCCCACATACAAGCCATGTCAATAACAACTATAACATTTGCATTTATCGCTTGAAGCACTATTATACTAAATAATGAAAAAGCCAAGTTCCAATGCTACTAGTCGCAAATTTGCTCCAGGCGAAATAGTTTTCTGTCCCGAGTTGCGATTAAACCTAGAGATACTAGAGGGCCCAAACGCTAAAGGAGAGTATTTGTCGTTAAAGGGAAGCGTCCGCCTGTGGATAAGCAGTGGCCGCTTGCAGGCAACCGAGGCTCCTAAGAAAAAAGCTAGAAAACAAAAAAGCAACAGCGTTCCGCTCGTTAATCGCCATAAGGACTCGCAGGACAAGATGCTTAGGCTCGACATGCATGGGTTTACAGTTAGTCAAGCAGTCGAGCAGTTGGAAATGGCTCTCGATAAGGCACTGCATAGAGATTTTAGAGGTTTAGAGGTAATACACGGAATTGGAAGCGGCGCTTTGCGCGAAGCTGTACATAAATATTTAAGCAGCTCGCGCCATGTTAGCAATTTTAGGCTATTGGAACAAAATCCAGGAACGACTATGGTGTATCTGTGAATATTCTAGCGTTAAACATGTCATAATTCCGCTCGACTTTTTATAGCTTGGCGATTGACTTGGCTAGGTTATTTGTGCATTCTTGTGTCGTTGTTATTTCTGTAAAAGAAAATTTCGTTAACCTTAAACATTGGAGTGGCAGATGTATGGAGGAGAGGATGCAGTATCCGAAATGCCAAAAGTGTACTAGTGGGGTATTGCTTCCGTTGTCCGATTATGGACAGGAGGGAGCAGCAGTAATGTATAAAGCCTGGGCATGCATAAACCCTGAGTGCGGGTTTTCTATTCGCATAGATAAGGGTGAAGTAACATACGGTCGAAAGATACAAGATAAGCAGTAGGCAGTAAGCGGTTATCTTGGGTATTTGCGAGGCGCTTAGGCGCAAGCGGTTTTTTTTTGCCGAAACAGGCTGGCTTAGTCGCTTTGCGGAGCTTTATCGCTTAGGCCTAGCTTGTCCATTTTGTATTTTAGGATGCGACGGCTGATTCCTAGAAGTTCGGCTGCGCGCGTTTGCACGTAGTTAGTTTTCTCTAGTGCTTTTTCAATAAGTTCTTTTTCGAAGGCTCTTTCTGCTTCCTCAAACGGCGTAATTCCGTCCAGGACATTTTGTCTCAAATCGCCGCCTGCTTTGCGCACTGCACCGCGAATGCGTGGTGGAAGTTCGGCAGGTGAAATTTCGCTAGTTGTAGTTAGCGCCAGGATGCTTTCCGTCACGTTTTCTAGTTCGCGCACGTTTCCTGGCCAGGAATACGCCATTAAGACATTCATCGTTTCGTCGAGGATTTTAGGAGCACGCCCACTGTAGAGCGAAGAAAAGCGTTTTAGAAAGAAATCGACTAAATGCGGAATATCCTCCAAGCGTTCGCGCAATGGGGGAACTTCGAGCGACACTACATTTATTCGATAGTAAAGGTCTTGCCTAAACCTTCCTTCTTGAATCGCCACCTCGAGACTTCGGTTTGTTGCGGCCACAATGCGAACATCTACTTTAATAGGCTTTGAGCAACCTATGCGATAGAATTCTTGATCCTGCAAAAACCGCAGCATCTTTACCTGAACTGGCAGACTTAATTCGCCGATTTCATCCAAAAATAAGGTGCCGTTAGTTGCGAGTTCAAAATGCCCTATTCGCTTTTCGATAGCATGCGTAAATGAACCTTTTTCGTGCCCGAAAAGTTCCGATTCTATTAGCGTCTCTGGAATCGCCGCACAGTTAAGAGGAATAAATGGCCCCGATGCTCGGCGACTTCTTTTGTGAATTTCTCTTGCCACCAACTCCTTTCCAGTGCCAGATTCGCCAGTCACGAGCACGGTGGTATCGCGTTCGGCAACTTGATTGATTTTTTGATACAGCTCGCAAATCACCGGGTGACGACCTACCATGCAGCCAAAATCACCGGGTAGATTCGGAAGATCAGCCCGACCACTTAGCTCTAGCGCCGACGTCTTGTGCAGATTCTTCAAATTGTTAACTTGAACGAGTGTGCGATCGATAAGACTAAGTAACTCTTCGATCTCAAAAGGCTTGTTGAGGTAGTCCACTGCGCCAATCTTCATTGCCGCGACGGCTGTTTTTACAGTTTTATTCGCCGTCAACATTATAACTGGCATGGCTGGGTAGTCCGCCTTAATCTCTTCTAGCAGCTTTAACCCGTCGCATCCCGGCATTACGACATCGAGCAACACGAGATCCGGCAAGGGAAGCCTAGCCTGATTACCCTCCGATTTACTGGAACGATCCACTAATTGAGAGCGTAGTATTTCTAATGCAACACTTCCCGATTCTGCAACGTCAACTTCATATTCTCTATTTAGGATTAACCTTAGCGATTCGCGCACATTAGATTCGTCGTCTACGACTAAGACTCGCTTGCGTTCTGTGACTTCAGTCATAAAAAGAACTAACCCCGCCCTTCAGGTATGTTTTCGTGACAAACTATCATAAGGCACTTTGAAACTAGCATTAAGATGCTCTCGTTAAGAAAACGACGTTTGTATTTGAGCAATTTGCCAAACCCTAGGCCTTTATGTATTGCTTAGAATGCGCAGATAATTTAAGTCCCTTGAAATCATTGAGGAATTTCTTAAAACAGTGTTGAAACTACCGTCATTTTCCGCATCGACTACCTTAGGCTACATGCTTCGTTGGGAGTTATTGCTTGCGTTCTTCCCGCCAGCAGTTTTTGGGCAAACAGCGATAAGTGCCGAACAATCGCCTGTAGTGGCTTCGCCGGCAACTGTAACGTCCTTTGTCGGTTACGACTTAGATATGGAGTCGTTTCGGCCAGAACTCGAAGAAGTAGTAGCCTTGGTCAGGGAATCGAGCAAGCTCGTTAAGGAGGGCAATTTGGAAGGGGCCAAGACATTGCTGCTAAAAGCTAAGGCGAGCTGTGAGGCGATGTTTAAAACTATCGGCAGAGGTAGCCATGACGAGCTCTATTTTCTTCTTGGCATGGTAAATGAATATCTTGGCGACAGCAAAGCAGCCATCGAAAACTTTGAGAGCTCTTTGAGGCTTAAGGCTAACAACCCAGTTGCCATATTTAAACATGCAACACTACTGAAAACCTCGCGCCGCTATAACGAGGCAATCTCTGAATTCCTCGAGGTAACCTGGCGGGCTGATTTTGCTAAACACGAGCCATATTTTTTAATGGCTGAGTGCCAAAAGGAGCTCGGGCAACACGACGCGGCCTTAGCTAGCCTAGAGAAATCATTAGCAGCAAACCCGTCTTACGTTCCCGCTCTCAGTCTTTTGATAAAAACTCGCAGCGAGAAGTTAGCAACCACTAACGACCCACAGCAAAAGGCGGATCTAGAAGGAAAAATCCTTCTAGACTTAAAAACCCTCGTAAGCATTGACCCAAGCAATCGAGAAAACGTAACTAAATATGTCCGCGCAACACTAAACCGCAGCGACCCTTTTTTCGATCGCCAATCGCTGCAATCAGCAGAATCGCTCGTAAGAGCGATAGTTGAGGCGTCAAGTTATAAAGACTCATCAATGGTCAAACTGCTATTCGATGCGCAGCTTAAGCAGCGAAATCTCGATAATGCCGAGAGGACTTTAAAATTAGGCCTAGAACAAGCCCCAAAATCTTCAATCTTACTAAACGCAACAAAACAGCTAGACTTAGAGAAAAACGCGCTTCTTAGCGATAGGTAGCATCACTAACTAGTGCAACGAACTACTTAACTGCGCTACCTCTGTCTAGCACTACATAAAACGCTGGCACGACTAATAATGTAACGAACGTGCCGAAGACGACGCCAAATCCAAGGCTTATGGCCATTGGAACTAAGAACTGCGCCTGAAAACTTGTCTCAAAAATGAGCGGCACCAGGCCAAAAAACGTCGTCAAAGAAGTGAGGATGATGGGTTTAAACCTCCTACAGGCACTAGTAATCAGTGCCTCAGAAAGCCCCATTCCCTCGCGTCTTAGGGAGTTAACAAAATCGATCAATACCAACGAATCATTCACAACTACCCCCGCGAGAGCAACGAACCCGCACATGCTGAGCAAGCTAATATCATGGCCCAATATGAAATGAGCCAACACAGCTCCTGCAAAGGCAAATGGAATTGCAAACATTACTACCAACGGCTGCATGTAATGCCTAAACACTATGGCTAGCTGTGCATAGATTAAGGCTAGCGCAAAGACAAAGCCCCTTAACAAGCTGGCATTAGATTCTCGCCTGTCTTGCTCAGTCCCAGACAAACTTGAACTTAGGCCGGGATAATCGAGCATTAGGTCTTTAAGCACGCCAGATTGAAGCACTGAGATAATCTGATCGGGATTTGCCATCGAATAATCGACCAACGCCGAAACGTTTACTATTCGCTTGCGGTTTGAGCGTCGAATTTCGCTATACCCCTCAGACTCGCTAACTTGGACGACCTCTACGAGAGGGACCTCCGCCCCATCAGATAGCCGTATCCGCATATTCTCAAGCGAGCTCAACCTGTCCCGCTCCTCCTTGGAATAACGCACCATGACTTTGAGTTCGTTCCGTCCACGTTGTATGCGCAAAGCCTCTGCGCCGAAATATCCAGCGCGCACCTGCTTGGCTAGCTCCGCCTCGGTTAACCCGAGCATTCTTCCTCGAGGAAGTAGTTTAAACTTCAGCTCCCGCGTACCTAAGGCAAAGTTATCCCGTGCATCCCTAACTCCCGCAAATTGTCGCAAAGCACCTAAAAGCCTCTCGCTAGCCTGCCGAAGGATAGAAAGGTCCTCGTGCTCAAGCCGAATATCTATGTCGTCCTCCGGATTTGCAAAATCAGAAGAAAACACGAGAGATTTAACTCCAGGAATTTCCCCCACCCGCTCCCTCCAATTCTTAGCAAAATCACTAGCTCGAAAATGCCGATTATCGCTAGAGGCTAAAAAGGCTGTCACACCCGCTATGTGCCCACCACTGCGCAAGAAACCCCCACCATGTGGCCCAACCTCCTGACTTTTTCCGACAGTCGCGAAGATATTTCTCAATGACTTATACCCATCAATAGCCAGGTCGTCGAACTCACTAGCCACTATTAATGCGCTGTCCTGAATGCGCTTAACGACCCCACTCGTATTTGCGGCAGTTGTTCCTACCGGCATCTCCACGCTTACGCTCACTATCTCGCCATCGCTGGGAGGAAGATTAATAAACTTAACCAAACCACCAAAGAGAAGTCCAAAGGAAAAAAGGAGAAATGAAGCGGCAATACTTAGCGTGAATACTCGGTTCTGCACCGCTTTACTAGCGATGGGCTTAAAAACATTCTCGACAAAAATATCTACCTTGCGACCAAACTCCTGCCGACTCCTTTCTATTCTACCCAAAGAACTTCCTCCAAGCGCCAAATGAGCAGAATGCGCTAGGTGAGACGGCAAAATAAAAAAACATTCGAACAACGAAATGCTAAGGACGGTTATTACAATTGCCGGAATGACCCAAACAAACTTTCCCATTGTGCCGGAAATAAACAACATTGGGAAAAAAGCGCTTATAGTAGTTAAGGTAGAAAACGCTACCGGCATAGCAACCTCTATCACCCCATCCACAGCACTATCTGTTAGCGACTTGCCCGATAAGCGATGCTCGTAAATATTTTCACCTACTACAATAGCGTCATCTACAACTATTCCTAGACACAAAATAAATGCAAACAGCGAAACCATATTAATGCTAATATCCAAGCCCGGTAGAAAAAGCATTGTGCCTAAAAACGATACCGGAATGCCCATTGTAACCCAGAAGGCGAGCTTCAGCTCTAAAAATAGGCCCAACACTACAAACACTAACACAAGCCCTATATAGGCATTTTTTAGTAGTAGTTCTAAGCGAGATTTAAGCAACTCAGATCTGTCATCCCAAATGCCTATATCGATATTTCCAGAAAGCCCGTGGCGCTTTTTCGCGACATAATCTCGAACTATTTCAGATATCTCGATCGGAGCTTGCTCGCCAACGCGAAACACTCTAAGCATTGCAGCGGGCTTGCCGTCAAAAAATCCCCTTTCGTCAACATCCTCAAATTCATCCAGCACTTTCGCAATATCGCCAAGTCTTACCTCTGCGCCAGCAGGCGTCGATACTACGCGAATAGATTCGTAATCAGCACCGTAGTCGCGCTTATCCCTAGTCCTTAGCAAGATTTCTCCGCCCGCTTCTTTGACGACGCCAGCAGGCAAATCGACATACCCCTGCCTAATGCGTTCGGCGATTGTATCTAGACTAAGTCGATATTTGCGCAGATTTTCCTCGGTGATTTCGACTGATATTTCATAGGGGGCGACACCCGAGAGCTCGATCTGAGTAATTTCCGGGTATTCCAATAAATCGTCTCGAATTGATTCTGCCATTTCGCGCAGCGATTTTTGCGACGCCTCGCCAAATACTGCAATAGACAACACCTCGTGCCGGGGCACAACCTTTGAGACTTTTGGCTCCTCAGCCTCCTTCGGAAACGTGCGAATACCGTCTACCTCTGACTTTATATCCTGAACCACCGCATCGACATTCGAGGATGACAATAGCTCAGCGGTAACTAACCCAGCACCTTCATACGCTATACAACTCGTCTCCTTAATGCCCTCTATACCTGAGATGGCCTCTTCGACTGGAAGACAAATCCCCTGCTCGACTTCCTCCGGCCCAGCACCTGAATAAGGAACTGCAATGTTTACGAGGTCAAGTTGAAACTCAGGAAAAATTTCCTGCTTGATAGACGGAGCAAATAGCAAGCCTCCAAATAGCAACACAGCCATGGCGATATTTGCCGCCACGCTGTTTTTTGCCATCCACCGCATTGCACTAAACACTGTCGGGCTCCTCTCTTGAAGTTTAAGGCACGAACTGCCTGCTCGCCATTTACGAGCTCGGTTCTCTAACTCTAAGTCTTAATCCAGAAGAGGCGCCAGCAATATTGGTGATTACTACGCGGTCGCCCTCTTCTAAACCGCTGCTAATGACGACCTCATCGTCCATAAAACGCGCTACTTCTACGCGCCGCTCATCTAGCACATTTTCGCCGTTTACCACCCATGTCGTGGAACCCTGCCGCAAGGCAAGGCGCGGAATGACAAATACGCCATTTAACATGCCAACATCGGATATAACCACTTGCACGAAACTTCCCATGAGCAGAGCGGAATTGCGTCGGCCATTTGCAGTAGGACTAAGTGAGTACGGCTCATCCACTTCCACTACAGCCTGAACCATTCGCGTTCTCGAATCCACTTCGCCCAAAAACCGCCGCATCCTGCCATTCCATGAGAGCACATTCGACCCAACACTCATATAAACTCTTGCCGGCAGGTTAAGCTCTTGGCTTTCCTTTCTAGCCGCACTAATCCAGCGAGCTTCGTCTGCAAGAATTGAAACGACAATTTTAGCGACGTCAGTTCCATAAACCTCAGCAGCGACGTCGCCCGACTTAATATATTGACCAACATCGACCCGCTTGGAGATAACGATGCAATTAAACGGTGCAAAAACAGTAGTGCGCTGAAAGGCAAGTTCCGCCTGTGATAACCTTGCTCTCGCCGCGAGTAATTTGCCCTCGGCATTTTTTAACTGCGGTCCAAAAAGTGCCAGCGCACTGGGTTCTGCCATATCGACAACTCCATCCGCAATGCTTGAAGATTGGGCCGTGGCGCCTTTCATGACTTTCCACTCCAGCCCAGCAATTTGCGCTCTTGCCTTGATAGTTTCAAGCTGCTCTTCGGCAGACAACACATCGGAACGTCTCACCTCGACTTCGTTACTGTAATCTCTATCGTCGATTCTAAATATTGGCGTATCCTTTTTAATAAAACCGCCTTCGACAAAAGCATCGTTTATCGAAATTACCCGTCCGTTAATTTCGGTCGACACATTCACGCGCTGTTTAGGCTCTACTGTCCCCGTGGCGCTTATCTCGATTGGCACATCGCTTTTACGTGCAGCTACCGTATCCACTAAGACGCCTAAATTTTCTTGCGGTAGCTCGGTCGGACGCTGCCGAAAAACCCAAAACAACAAGAGTGACAAGATGCCGAATCCTAGCGCCATGACAGGCTTCTTGTTTTGTCTTGACACCATCATTAATTCCTCGACTCACTAACTCGTTCGACAGAATTTTGCATTGGCGCTCCCACTCCAAGTGTTCGGGCCACTTGAACGTAAAGCGAGAGTAGCCGCCTACGAGCTACCAGCAACTCAGTTTGGGTGTTATAATAACTAATTCTAGCCACTAGCACAGCGAGAAGGTCGCTTAGACCTTGAAGGTAATCTCGTGTGGACACGCTAAGAGTGTTTCTTACGGCAAGTTCTTTATCCCTTATTAGCTGAATGCGGCGTTTTTCTGCCTCAACCTCTGTTAGGGCGATCTCTACTTCCTTAAATGCAACGAGCACAGTTCTAAGGAAACTCGTGCTCACTTCATCTAATACTGCCTTTTCTAGTTCTTCGCGCGCCTTTTTTCTTCCCCCATCGATAATAGTTAACCCTAACTCCACTGCAAGGTTCCACACTAGGTTTTCTGGTCGAAACACCTCGTCAATATTCGCTCCAACGTATGCTCCAGACGCGCGTAACAATACATTGGGAAACCTGCTTGCAACCACCGCGCTTAACTTAGCATGTTGAGCGCGCAATCTATACAATGCTGCCAATACATCCGGTCGCGAAAGCACGTAGGTAGCAGGGATTGTTTCGGGCAAAACGCAATCAAACTCTGGCAATCTCGTTTTTTCACATTCTAGCGATTCGCCGCTGAATTCGCCTAGTAGTATATTTAAGGATTGCTTAGCTCGTGCGAGCTCTATGTCCAGCTGGGGTTGGCGTGCTAAATTGGTCGATAGATTTTGTCGTGCTTGGAAGACGTCTAACGCGCCTGCGAGACCAGCCACATAGCGCGCACTTATGAGTTCGTACAAGCGCCTGTCGGACTGCAAATTTTCATCGATTAGTTTTAGCTGTCCACAGGCCTGAGCTATGGCAAAGTATGTATCGGCCACATCGGCGATAATGCTAAGTTTTGCAAAATTATAGTCCTCTTTAGCAGCGTGCATCTCTGACTTACTTGCTTCCTTGCTATGCCAAACGCGCCCCCAAATATCGACCTCATAAGAGGCTGGTATCGAAAGCTGAAAATCGCTATTAATTGGCTTGACGGAAAATCCGCTTGTTTGTTTTGGCAAAAAGCGAAGGTTAAGACGCGAGCGATCAGCACTGGCCGAGATCGATAACTCGGGCCACAAATCCGCCCTCGCGACTTTATACCTGGCATCTTGCTGAAGGAATCGTGCGTAGCTTTGCTTAAGCTCTAGGTTACCATTTACAACCCGATTAACTAGCGAGTTGAGGCGATTGTCTCCAAAATCCTCCCACCATTTCTCCCCCAACACCCTACTTAAGTCGCCCAGATTTTCGGCATCGGCAGCAGTGCCGTCTGTTACGCCAAATTTAATGGGAATTTTCTTTGGACTTAATTCTGCCACAGCGGCCGCCGGGCTTTCGGGCATCGCATTGCCATAGAGCCACGCGCAGCCATTTAAGAGAGCGAAGGGTGCTGTATATAAAACTATTAGCGAGCGCGCCACCCATTGCCTAAAAAAACACTTTGCCAAGTAGGCCAAATAATAAATACCGCTCCGTGTTAAACTGATGCTTAACGCTTAGAGAACTGTGGTCTCTTTCTCGCCTTATGTCGACCAGGCTTTTTTCGCTCTACGGCTCGATCGTCCCGAGTAAGAAAGCCTCCTTTCTTTAGAACCGATCGTAGCGTTGGGTCAGCTTGCACAAGTGCGCGGGATATGCCGTGCAAAACTGCCCCTGCTTGGGAACTGATTCCGCCACCTCTTACAGTTACTCTAATGTCATATTTGCCGCTAGATTCTTCTGTCAATGCGATTGGCTGCTTAATAACCATCTGCATGATTGAACTTGGGAAGTAATCCTCGTACGGCAGCTTGTTAACTGTTATTGCGCCTTCGCTGTCTTTTGCGGGAGATATATAAACGCGTGCAGCAGATGTCTTTCTACGTCCAGTAGCACAAATCGGTTTTATAGCCATTCAAATCCTCTCGGTTAACTTTTACTTTCTTATTGCACTAAATACACATACTAACTTCAGCTACCGCAGCATTCTTTTGAAAGAAACGGCTTAGGCTGTTGTGCCTGGTGCGGATGTTCAGAGCCCGAATATACTTTTAATTTCTGAAGCTGTTTTTTTCCTAAAGGTGTTTTGGGAAGCATTCTACCGACGGCCTTCATAATTATTTGCTCTGGCTTCTCAGCAAACAGTTTAGCTGTTGGTATAGTCTTTACACCGCCAGCAAATCCAGTGTGATGTCGATATACCTTGCTTTTCAATTTATTGCCCGTAAACTTAATATCTTTTGCATTGATTACGACCACAAAATCTCCGCAGTCATTATGAGGCGCAAAAGTTGGCTTATCTTTGCCGCGAAGCACACTTGCGATTTGCGATGCCAAGCGACCCACCACTTGATCCTTTGCATCAACAATTCTCCAACTGCGACTAGCTTCTGCCTGTTCGCGACTTTCAAAATACGTACTCATTTAACCTAACCCACCAATTTCTAAAATAAAAACAAATCTACGCACCCATGAGCCATCAAGCCCACGTGGCATTTTATTCTATACCGTTTCCAAAGCGCCAAGAATACCCCTAAATCTCAATACGTCAAGAGAAAGTCACGAAAATAAAGCATTTTATGCTACAAGACCCCCTACAAATTGGCGACTCTTCACTCATTCACAGTCGATCCATAGAAAGAAAACTACCCTTTTGCTGCTAATATTACAAAAACACTCTATTGCCTAAGGGGCGACTATCGGCGCATGTGCAAAAGTTCAAGTTCTTGCTGTTGAATTGCAAAATACTCGCCAAGCGAGTTTTTCACTGCTGAGGGTGCGTATCCACCGGTAAGCGCAGTAAGCTCAACGTAAATTCCTAGCGAAATGCCGTAGTATCTATTAGAAGCGTAACCAGTCTGCGGATCCACGATAGGCCCCGTTGGAACTGAGTAACTACTGGGACTAAGCGAGTTAGCGTGGTCTAGCTGTTCGCGAAGAAACGTCTCCTGTGTCTTATACGGATAGCGAGGCGCGCGAGTTTTTAGACTAAAGTTTCCATGACTTTCTGCAGATCCGTTAAATGAGTATCTAAGCAGTTTTCCGCTATGCTCATCCACTTCGAACACCACACCGACTGCCCTGAGTTTATAGTCGTCAAAGCTCGCCGAACTCATTCCCTTTGTCACTGCATCCGATGTTTCCTTAACTACGCCATCGAGAATTTCCTCTAAAACTCCCTCGTCGACTCTCAATGCAAAATTTGAATCCAAATAAAGTGGCGAGCTATTTGCGTGATGAGCCCTTGATGCCAATCCAGCTCTAACAGCGTTTGTAAAAACCGACTTCCTAACGAGATACAAGCCGGCATCCGTTACGACGAGTAAAAAAAACAGTGCAAGCGGCGTAAAAAGAACCGTTTCTAGCAAGCCGTTGCCCCACTGACAAAACAATATATTTCTCTTGCGCTTAAAACTCACTTTCTAATAACAACCTGCCTATTTGTTGCTAAAATAAAAGGTATGACTTTTCTTGTAAGCTCTTCAGGGGAATTGGCAAGATAGAGGTTAACATTTGCAAAATCCTCCGCGTACGCCTGCAACAGTGCGTACCGCCTGCTCAATTCACTTCGCTTATCTTCCGCTAGCCCAGGATGAATCAATGTAACGAAAATCAGGTTAACATTGGTAGACTTAAGATTATCCAACAAAGACATGACCTTTTGAGACCCCGCTTCGAAGAGCCAATCAGTTATGGCAATAATATTCTTGCCACTAATGGCGGACAAATTGCCGCGCCTTGCTCTTGCCTCATCAATATCTGAAAGAACCGAGTTCGCGAGAAGTAACTGTTGATACGCCTGGTCTATGGCCAGTAGAATATTTGCACCGTCTACCATATGGGAATACTGTCTTGACGCCCGCCAGTAAACTGCTTGGCGAAGGCTAACTGAGTCTAAACACTCTGCGCTGAGTTTACCTAACGGAAAGTGCACCTTGCCCCAAACGTCCCCTGTTCCCGGCAACTCACACCTCATTGTGGCTCCGCTAGCTAAACCATACCCGTGACTTACATCTTCAAGGGAATAACGCATTTCATCGCTAATCGCGGGGCTAGCAATAAAGCTACACAACTCGTCAGATGTAAATGATTCCTTTTCAAAGTAGTTCGCCCAAGCAGCGTGCCTCTTGGTTCCGTCTTGCGAAGGAAACGCTAAAGATCTAGTGACGGCATATCCTAGTGCATTGTCATTGCCCGGAGTATGAACCAGACCAATTCGAGACTGCTCAGAAGCCCCGAAAACATCTATCAGACTTATTGCGGCCAACTTAACAGCACTTAGCGCCGGATTAAAACAGTGTTGTGTAGCCCATCGGCGAAAAGAATCACTTTCCCATTCACCGTCCCAAGCCGCCCAGAATAACGGCTCTGTAAGCGAAGCAAGATTATCGGGGTTTGGATTATAGACAAAGTTCCAATATTTTGAGGCCGCCCACTGACCGCTATCTCCCCAAGCACTGTGAGACGGCGGTCTTAACGAGCTACCATCTGCAATTACGAACACGTAATCGTTTGGCACTACGCGCGCAGATGACGCATGCGAGTAGCGAAATTTAAGCGGCTCGCCATTTACTCTGGGTAGAAACCCGGCAAAACTCGCCGTATAGCTTCCGCTAACACTTAGCGATATGCCAGAAGAATCGATTCTTAGCCGCTCGCCATCTGCCCCACTTGAAATCGACAGACCTGGATGAAGAGCAAGCTCACTATGAATGAGTGCACGTGCAGCGTCTCTATCTGGCAAAGCCTTGCTTGCCTGAGTAACAATGCTATCTATTAAGTCCTGGCTTAAACTTCGATGTGAATAATACCCGCTAACATCTATCAACAAAACTGTAAGCGTCAATAGGACTGGCAAAACGACTGCCAGAAAAAAAGTAACGTTCCCGCTCTCTGCTGCTTGCCTCCTCGCCGCGAAACGGCACGCAGATATATTACTATCGAGCTGACGACAATTGGCTCTACAACAACTAGCCACAAAAACTACCTCTAAACACTAATAGCACTCCGCAAGCCCAAACATCACTTGCGACAAAGACTAGAGATTCGACATTTTAGCCAAATTCGAAAAAAAATCCATCTCAAAGGCAGAGCATATTACACACTGGGGAAACTCCCCAGTAAATCGATCGCGGCATGCTAAATGCCTCATCAACCTTAGCTGCTAAGATGTTATGCGGACTTGCCATAGAGACTTGCCATGAAGTCAGAACAAGCAATAATTCCAGATAGATGGCCTCTATTGGCAGGGCTCAAAAATGATCCCTGACGGTTCATTTCTCTTGCTTGGGCGATATTATTGGAGTAGAGTACGACACTAGCTAACGGGGTTAATACACATTTTTCAAATGCAAACTGAGTTTCGCCAAGTCGTATTCGATTTTCTAGTCAGGCTACTAAAGCCGGTATGCTTTTTTTGCATTCAAAAAGGCTTTAAATTTCAGGAGTTTAGCGAGGCCGCAAAGAAGGCTTTTGTGTCGGCGGCAAGTGATAGCGTGCTTGAGGCCAATAAGAAGGATGTTAGCTTGAGCCGTCTTTCAATAATCACTGGTTTACAGCGACGAGACATATCGCGACTAATACAGAGTTCCTTTGACATCAAAGACGAGTACAACCTCCTGACCAAGGTAATTGGCGCTTGGCAGAGGCAGCCGGATTTTTCCTCGCGGGGGAACAAGCCTCGAAAACTAGTATTTGAAGGTATCGAGAGCGAGTTTGCAAAATTGGTTTCCTCGGTTAGCCAAGACTTAAGTCACTACAGCGTGCTCTTTGAATTGGAGAGACTGGGCATCGCGCGCAAAGACGGCAATACTGTCGAGCTGCTACGCAATGCTTATTCTCTTAGCAGCGACGCTAAGAATGGCTTAATGCTTTTGGCGGACGACATCGGAGATCTCGTGTCGGCAGTAGATGAAAATTTGTTCGCCCAGCCCACGACTCCCAATCTGCATCTAAAAACTCGATATGACAATATTTGCCTAGACAAGCTTCAGGAAATTAAGGACTGGTTTATACAAAAGGGAATGGAACTTCACTCTGAGGCTAGAGCTTACCTCTCGCAATTCGACAGGGATTTAAATCCTCTCTTGCATTCCAAAAAGGGCGGCGGGCGAGTGACGTTGGGAACATTTAGCAGAGTCGAAATTCCCGCCGATATACAGGAGGCAAATCAGATTGCCGCTAAAAATAGTGATTAGCTTGATATTTCTTGAAGGAGAACGGAAGTGAGACTTTATAAGTTTTCTTGCATATTCTTGGCGATAAGCCTTTTTTTGCTTAGCGGCTGCGCCGGTGGCGGCACAGTGGGGACCGGAGGTGCGGCATTCGAGGGAACAATCACCTCAGCAAAAAACGGGCCGCTGCCTAATATTAGTGTGACCATTGCCGAGACTGGCGAAACCGCCACTACGGATGAGAGCGGACAGTTTTCAATTGAGACTAGCAGTATATCGGGGGATGTAGAGCTACTAGTAGAGGGCGAAACAGAACAAGGTAGCATTTCTGAAACTGTGGTGGTTGAGGATGTTCCAGCAGAGCCAGCGACCATATCTGTAGAACTCGAGGTGAATGAGAACTCTAACTTAATTGTGGTCGAAGGAGTTGAAGTGCGCGCGAAAATCGTCGGTACCTGCGACTTCTTTTTCGAGAATCGCCGTGTTATTCGCCAGACTAATGCTGCACCGCAGGGCGTTGAGTGCACAGCGAAAATTTGGCTTAGCCAAAACAGCGTCCCACTCCCCGGACTAGGATTCGCTATTCAAGTTCGCAGCTGTAGCGAAGATGCGAGTTGGATCACGTTAGGCAAGGGAACCACTCGCACTAGCGGAGATTCAATTGGCATCGGACAAATCGATTTTAACTTTATTGATGACTCAGAACACTGCGTCTACCGAATCATTGCGCCCCTGGATGAACCATTATTTCCAGAAGTAATTCACGAGATCCACACTTTTACTAAACAGTCGCAGGATGCAGGTACAGTTAAGTGATCGGCAAGTGAGGTGAAGCCTTTTTTACTGTTACCTACCTAAGTAATAGTAAAAAAAATTATGGGCGCGTTTTTTAACGCGCCCATAAATCATAACAATCGCAAGATGCGATCGAGTTATTTTTTCATGCAAATGGCTTGGCAGGAGACGTAAGCATACTTTCCACTTTTCGTCATCTTAAGAACCCACTCTGTGCCATCTATTTCGATCGTACAGCCACCAGTGTAATTTCCCTGATGATCGCCACTGTCAATTCCGCCGTGGACACTTCGCGACAAAGCGCAAAAGGAATAAGTTGACTTAGTGCCGAGCACGTTTCGAAAAGTTCCAGCTGCCTGGTCTTGCGTTCGCGTATATTCCGGGCTAAACCAAATCAAGGGATTCTTGCTCTGATAGCGATCGTCTAAGGCCTGATCGCCAATTTTAATATTGTCAGCTTTAATAGTGCCCTTTACATGCAACTTCTCACTGGGAGAATCTGTGCCAATACCAACATTGCCATCATTGTAAAATGTCGACGTGCCATTCGTGTCCCACACCGATGGAAGACCTCCAACTCCCTCACCACACGCCGTAATACTATCGGCGGCAATTGCTGGTGAGCTCAAAGCACAAACTATCCCTACCGAACAAAGAATTCTTTTCATACCGCTCCTTATCAATATATTCTATCAATCAAACTGTTATTTAGCCTTCCTCCTTCTCGCCTCTACACCCCGTCAGACGCTAGTCTTACAGACGGCAGTCCTACAGACAGTAGTCTTACAAACCGTGGTTAGAAACCATTAGCCCATTTTCGCCTGTTAAACGTTAAAGGAGTATTACCTACTTCAACACCACAAACTTGACATAACTTGGTTATGAAACATTGCCTGCGAACTGTGTCATAAAAAACTCGCTCAACCGACAGTGAGTTAATGCACAGATATTCTATAATATCAACGAGTTACTCCTCCGGGCAATGCTCCAAACAAGGCCAATGTATTTTTTTTCTAGCCTTAAAACTCACTCCTGCTGCTCCGAACATCGATATTAAGCTCCGAATGTTTCGAAAGGCGAAGGAGCATACCTATAGCAAATAGGTACATTACCATAGCGCTCCCGCCGTATCCCACAAGCGGCAAAACCATGCCCTTGGTTGGGAGCAATCCCAACACGACGGCAATGTTTAGTATGGCGGGCATGACCACTAGAAGAGTTAATCCCACAGCCAAAGTAGATAAGTACGGAGAAAAGGAAAGACGCTTTGACAGTATATAGCCTCTATATGCAAACACCATAAATAGCAAAACTACCGCCAAAGCCCCAATAAGCCCTAACTCTTCAGCTATAACGGCAAAAATAAAATCGGTATGTGCCGCTGGCAAGTAGAATAGCTTTTGTTTTCCGGCTCCCAAACCTGCACCGTAGAGACCACCGGAACCAACAGCTATTAGGGACTGAATCAACTGATAGCCAGCATTGGTTGCATCGCTAAAGGGATCGATAAAGGTCGAGAAACGACGCATGCGGTAGGGAGAAACAAATATTAGCGTAGCGATCGCAGCAGCAGCAAAGAGGCCCAAGCCAAGCAAGTGAGCTATCCTAACGCCAGCAACTAATAGCTGACAGACTACTATTGCCATAATAACGGCGGCAGTGCCAAAATCAGGCTCTAACAACAACAAAAAAACCAGCACGCTCGCTACGACTAGCGGCATAACGACGCCGCGGCAAAAACTGCTAAGTTGAAACTTCCGCCGCTCTACGTAAGACGAGAAATATAGCACTACTCCAAGCTTTGCTAATTCGCCAGGCTGCACACTTAGCGGACCAAGCTCTAGCCATCTACGCGCACCGCCCGCACTTCTGCCAATTGCCGGAAAAAGCACCAGCACGAGCAAAAAAATTAACCCGATGAGAAGATATCCAGAAACCTTACCAAGCAGATCCGATGGAATTTTAGTGGCTGTGTAGAGAGCACCGAGTCCTACTATCAGGTGCAGTAAATGCTTTCTCAAATAAACAGTCGACTCGCCATACAATTCTGCCGAACTAACGGCCGTGGTCGAAAACACCATCAACACCCCTACGCCCAACAGAAGATAGGTAGTTATGAGAATCCAAGAGTCCACTCGACCTACAGCATAACCATCGCTACGCACACCAAACGACACCGCGCTCCGACGACTAAGAACCCCGCCAAAACTCACAAAAAAGCCCTTTTAAACAAGTTAATAAGCAACCGAGGCATATCCGTCCTCGCCACTGCCTCGCCGTTCGGCTGATTCCCTCACCAAACTACCAAAATGCTCTCCTCGAGCAACGTAATTGGGATAAGCATCGAAACTTGCACAGGCCGGACTAAACAAAACCACATCCCCACTAGCCGCTAACTCCATCGCGCGCGCCGTCGCGTCCGATAGAGTTGGCACACTTTCCACAAAGGCTTGCGAAGGGAGATCCCCCAGTGCTCGCCGAATCTCATCGCGATACGCGCCAAATATTATAACTCCGCTAACATCGCTTTCGATCTTTCTCGCTAGAGACATAAAACTGCCACGCTTGATTTGACCGCCCAACAACAAAAATATTCTCGCCCCCCGGCGATAATCCCTCATAGCATCTATCGCAACACAGGCAGCGGAAACATTAGTGCCCTTAGAATCGTTTACATACAACGCACCAAAAAATTCCCCCACTGGTTCAAGTCTGTGAGGCAGCGATTTAAAAGTATCAATAACGCTCTGGACGGCCTCTCTACTCACTCCGGCTAATCGCGAGGCTGCCACAGCAGCCATTAGATTCAATTTATTATGGTAACCTATGAGACTCCAATTCGATAGCGAGTATTCCTCTTCGATTTCACCTAACCTAAATACTACCCTATTGGCTGAAGTGTCTAAATAACACGCATTAGGCACACCACTTAGGTCCTTGAGAGATCCAAACGGAAAGTAGCGCCCCTTGCAACTGAAGCGCATATAATCAGCATATGGACAATCAACGCAGATTAAGGACCAATCGCTCTCAGAATCTTGATTTGCAAAAATCCGCGACTTAATATCCCTATAAGTTTCAACACTACCGTGCCGCTCCAGATGATCGTCGTCTAAATTTAAAAACACCGCTATGTGAGCCGCAAATTCAGGCGACTGCTCCAGCTGATAGCTAGAAATCTCCGCAACAACAGAGCTACCTCTATTTTCGCAAATGCCCAGCCTAAGAGACTGTGGATTGACTGCATTCACAAAGGGACGTCCAACATTGCCAAGCATTAGCACCTCGCGTTTAGCAGCCTCAAACATAGCCTCTACTAGGTGAACCGTCGTGGTTTTCCCATTCGTGCCGGTGATGGCAATCTCTGGTCGCCCGAGATAAGCAACTGCCAGTTCCACTTCAGAAAAAAGCGGAATACTAAGACTTTTCGCAAATTTGAGCATTTTGTTGCTCGAACCTATGCCCGGACTCCTTACTGCAAGAGCATAGTCGCGAGCCCCTAGCTCCGACACCATCTCATCGCTCCCCTCGTCGAAACCATCACGCACTATCGCGCCATAGCCCTCTAGCTCCTCCAAAACTGAAGACGCGAGCCTCTTTTCATCTATTACTGCTGCGCAGAAACCAGCTTCTGTAAATAAGCGCACAAGTGCTAGCCCCGTAACACCCGCTCCAATTACTAACACCCATGGCTTGCCACCGCTTTCCAAAGCCGCCTTTAGAAGCTTGCGAAGATTTTCTTCTCTCTCGTTTCTTTCCATACTTACTGCCTCCGAAAAAATGCGCGTTAATATTTCCTAGCGGAGTTTTAATGTCGAAATTGCAATTAAACCAAGTACGATTGAAATTATCCAACAACGCACGATTATCTTTGGTTCGTTTAAACCCTTTAGCTCAAAGTGGTGGTGAATCGGGGCCATCTTAAAAACGCGTTTCCCAGTAAGGCGAAACGACAACACCTGGATAATCACCGAAAGCGTTTCTACCACAAACACGCCACCAACAATAATTAACAACAACTCCTGCTTTGTAATAATCGCTAAAATTCCTAGCGCCCCACCTAATGCTAGCGACCCGACATCTCCCATAAAAACGCTCGCTGGAAAACTATTAAACCACAAAAAGCCCAAGCCAGCCGCCACGAGAGCCGCTGCAAAAATAGACAAGTCACCGCAACCAGGAACATAGGAAATCTGCAAATAGGACGAAATTACGGAGTTCCCGGTAACGTAGGCAAAAACTCCATATGTAAACGCTGCCGTCATCACAGGCCCTATTACTAAACCATCCAAGCCGTCAGTTAAATTAACCGCATTCGAGCATCCAACTATGATAAAAACTGCAAACGGAATAAACGCATAGCCCAAATCAAAGCTCAAATTCTTTAATAGAGGAACCGCAACTACAGTCGAAAAACCAGGAGCAAAGGCCATTAGCATAATGACCGCCACAGTCGCCACGCTTACCTGCGTCCAAAACTTTTTTCGCGCACTAAGACCCTTGCTATTTCTAACTTTGACTTTATAAAAATCATCTAATAATCCCAGGCATCCATACAAGAGAGTAACACCTACCGTAAGCCAGACATATATATTGGTTAGATCCGCTAACAGCATAGTCGAAACGACGACCGCGAGCACTACGACGAGCCCACCCATAGTGGGCGTCCCTTGTTTAGAAAGATGCGTCTGTGGGCCATCGCTTCGAATCGGCTGCCCAAGATAGCGAACGCGAAACCACTTAATAAACACTGGCTGGAATACGAGCACTAACACAAACGCAATGACAAACGCCAACATCGAGCGGAATGTCAAATAGCGAAAGACATTGAGCGCCCCGAAAATATCACGCAGCGGATACAGAAGATGATATAGCATTTAGCTCCCCAACTAGTTTTGTCACGCATTTTTCTAACGCCATGCCACGAGAGCCTTTTACTAATACAACTCCAATATTTGCTGGCATATTGTGCAAGAATAACTGAGCAGCTTCGAGCTGACTTTTTGCAACGGCGCTGTTATCCAAACCTTCGCCTCGCGCGGCTTCTACCACTACTTCAGCGAAATTCCCAAAAGCTACTAACTTTTCTGCACCCAAACGAGCAGCCTGTTTGCCAAGTTCGCGATGAAACGACTCAGCGCGCTCCCCAAGTTCTAACATATCTCCCAGTATCACTCCAAAAGAATTCCGCCTGTCCGAACTTCCATTTATCATGCTAGCCGCAACCTCTAAAGCCTTTCCCATAGATACTGGATTAGCATTATACGCATCGTTAATAACCCTTACGCCAGCCGCTTCTATTACCTCCAGCCGCATTGGCGCTCTGCGACATTCACTTAGTGTCGCGCATATATCTGCAACATCGAGATCCTGAAAGGCAGCACGGCTAATTGCAATTGCTGCTACCGCATTGCAAATATTATGCTTACCGAGATGCACAATTGACGAGGCGTAGCGCTTGCCATTGTGGTTTACGAAAAATTTAGACCCGCCGAAGCCAAGATTTTCCCAGTCCGCGGCATAGTAATCGGCCTGATCTGAAAAACCAAACGTTACGACTGCTGGCGACACAAATCCGGCTTCGCAAAGTCGCTTAAATGCGCGCTGCAACTCGGCATCGTCTTTGCACAAAACAACTTTGCCAGAGGTTCTAACATGAGCCAATAATTCACACTTAGCATCTGCGATTTCTTCTACCGACGAAAAAAATCCCAAGTGAGCCAAACCCACATTGAGGACTGCCGCAACGTCGGGCTTTGCAACCGAACCCAAATAGTCGAGCTCTCCCGAATGATTCATACCAGCTTCTAGTAGCAGCCATTTGCTATTTTCATCTGCCTCTAAGATCGTTTGTGGTAAGCCGACGTGATTATTAAACGATTTTAGGTTTGCAGTTCCATGGCCAACCAATCGCGCTAGAATAGTTCTAAGCATTTCTTTTGTGCTGGTTTTTCCGTTAGAACCGGTAAGGACAATTGTTGGAACTTTGAGCTGTTCTCTCCAATAGGACGCCAATTTGCCCAAGGCCACAGTTGTATCCTCTACGCCTATAAGTGCTCTTCCAGGAAAAACTTTTTTGCATTGCTCTTTGGCGATACAGCAATTAGCATTTAGCCACTCGTCACTTACCAGGCAAGCCCTAGCACCAGCTAAAAACGCTTTCTCGATAAACTCATGCCCATCGAGACTCTCGCCTTTTCGCGCTACAAACAAGCTACCTTCTTTTACCTCCCTGCTATCAGTAACTACCCCTGAGCAGACCTGCTCGTCTATCCCGCTTGGAACGACCGTAAAAGGTTGAAGGACACGACCAATCTCTTTTATTGGAGCTCTAAAACCCATATCTATATTTCACCAAAATATTCGCACGCCAAAAACAAACGTCAGCGTCCCGCTAACGCCATAATATTACTACTTTTGTTGTTGCTCTAACACAGTCCCAAACACACTGCTCTGTAGCCTCTAAGAAAATTACCTATTCTAAATTCCGTTAACATCTTACCCGCTTTTCCTACAATCCGCGATTAGCATTTAAACGAATCTGATGGATACTCAATATTATGGACACCAATTATAGAAAACTAGTCACCTTTACTTACTGTCAGCTAATTCGCCACTTAAGCAACGATGGAGGCAAAAATGAGTAATAACTTAGACATACCTGTTCTCTTAACTGTTAGAGAAGTTTCGACACTGCTTAGAGTTCAGCGACCCAAAGTCTACGAGCTCATTAAAGACGGTGCAATAGATGGTTTTAAAGTTGGAGCAGATTGGCGGATTAGAAGGGATTCCGTCGAAATGCTAATCGGGGCTATTCCTGAGGAATTCTTCTGCAATAGCGCAAATGAATATGACGAATTGAGCTCAGATGATGACTCTTTCGCGTCCCCTTGTGTAATAGCTAAATAGGAAGAGCAGTTAGTCCCTTCTTGGAATCGAGGTCTCCCAGAAGGTTCGCGCTTGGGGTAGAACAGGGTGGGCATTCCGCCGCCCTGCATACCACTTGCGGGGAGCGCAGCGTATGGCAACGCTCCCCGCAGTCGGTATTTTTTTAATGTCTAACCGCTTACCGAGTAACCTCTCATTAGACAGTCGAAAAGGCATCTTTTTAAGGCCACATTCAGTAACATTGTTGCTCTCTAATCTACTTATCTATTGGCACGCTACTTGCTTAAGCTCTCATAGAGTAATTCAGCAGTATTTTTCTCAACAGGAGGTAACTATGTCGTTAAAAAGATCTATCTCAAGTGCCTTAATGTCCTTGGCTTTTTCCGGCTGCTCAGTTTTTATGGCTGCTCATGCTGACAAAGCGCCGGATGATTCAGTTCTTAGGGTTGGAAATCCAAAATCTTTAGTCGAAGCGCAGTTCAACAACATTATTTCCAGCCACAAAACTCGCTCTGGCTCGGTCACGACGTATCAATTTTTCACTAATGACGAAAAAAGTTACGGTAGAGCTGCAACTTATGCGGTTGTGGACATCGCAACTCTAGGTTTGGCCGAAGTTTTCACAACTCCAGTAGAAGCTTTGCAGGGAGATAAGCACGTTATCGTTGTAACCTACGACATGAACGACAGGATAAGAAAAGTTGAGCGCCACCAGGCGGTAAAAGCCTTGCTCCCCAAACCAGAAAAAGCCTTAGGGATAGAAAAATGAGGCTTTACAATATAGAGACAAAAAAACTAACGGCGTCGAATTGACCACTATCGCTCGCAAGTTTCACGACAAAAACTGCCCTTACGCCCCAGTAATCGCTGCCATTTCCTCCTTCCCAAGCCTCTTCCATAACTTGCGTAGCGAAAAGTGGCACTAAACTTACGCCCAGCAGTTGTTTGGATGCCCTAATATCTACATGCAAATCGCTCACGCCATCTATAAGGCGAACGCCATGTAAGCCGCCCTCGACGTCCTCGCCGCTCAGCCACTTTTTTTCTGCGCCACTAAAGCGCTCTTTGGTAGAGATACCTCCTACGCTTAGTAGGGGGCAGATTGAAATAGCTTCCGGCACTGCGGTAGGTAGCATTGCGTTCCACTCGATAGCAAGCAATGTATTTTTTGGCGGCAACTCAACGCCGCTAAAAGAATATGCTAAAGAGAAACCAGTCGTGGCATTTTCGCAATGCGCACCAATGCCTGATTTAAAAAGAAAATCCTTTACTAAAGTCGTCCTCCAGGAGGTACTCTGTGTGGTTCCAGACACTTCGATGTCTTGCCGACATTTTATGCCCAAAAGATCTGGCGTGCGCAAAGAAATGACGCTATGCGACACACAAGCACTCTTTTTACTACCAGCTGCCACGTCATAAACCTCGACTGCGGGCTCTAATAACGGAAGTTGGTTAATATTTAAAAGTGCTTGCAAGTTTTCCGTCGGCCCCATCTCATCGTGTAGAAAACTAACTAAATTAGCCTTTCGAGGCTTATAGTCTAGCTCAACTATGCTAGCGCCGCTCTCGCCGTCTAAGTACAGGCGCAATAGCTGCGTGTTTACGATAAGTTCGTCTTGTCTATCCAAATCGCAATCTAGGACCTCCCATTCCACCCATCCAGAATTCGGATCCACCTCTGAATAGACGAGCTTATCAACCTCAACCTGCGCTCGTATGAGAGCCTCATAAAACCTCCCAACAGCAACTCGAGAAAGTGTTTTCAATCCGCTTGCGCGAAAACCATTAAAGATCTCCTCCGCTTCATCCAAATACAGCTGGGCCACTACAGCCGTTTCATTAGGAAGTTCGCCACGAGCTAAATCTTTTTCCACCACACAAGCATTAACTCCCCCGTCAAGCTCATCAACTTGTCGTTTTAAATCAAGCAGTCGTCCGCTTAAAGCACGAAAACAACTCAACTCTATAAATCCTCCTTAAGAATTTCTACATTAATTTGAAGCATATATTGCAATTTTAATGATTAGTGGAACAACTATCTAAACGCCACGATTGAGGTTAAGAACATGAATAAACACAATCTGATACGCGCTACTCTGTTCACTACTCACTTAGCAATTACCATTCTCCTCTTCTCTAGCAAAGCAGCCACAGCGGATGAATTTGACTGGGCAATAGACGAATTAGTCGAATATAAGCGAGCCCAACTAGCTTACCCACCTGCCGCAGAAGAACAGCCCACAAAAACAGATAAAAACAGCCCTCAACACGCTACGCCACAAACCGACAAAACAACTAAAAATGCTCCGCGACAACTGCCAAAGACTAGAGAAATAATCACCAACCGAGGAAAGCAGGCTGGCGACACCGACTAGACTACCACCTAGCTAAAATTTAGAAAGGAGAAAGTGGAATTCATCACTCCCGGGCGCCATTACAGGTCCTTCGAGAATCTTAATCTTGCTAACGCAAGTCGAAAACCAATTTAGAAGACTAACAATGTCACTTGGAATAAACACGTGATAATGAATGCTATAATCAGTTGCTATGAGTCGCCTAGCTTCTTCGATCGCATCTGCCCCGATCTTGTTATGCACGAAGAGAGCATACTCAAGATAATGCTCAAAATCGCGCTCCTTTGAAGGTTCTAGAAAATCGAGGATTAAGTGCTCCAGCGTTGTTCTAACTCTTTTCTTGTCAAAGATTACGCGCTTATCAGGCACGATGAGATATATTAGTCCCCCTGGCTTTATAACCCTACACCACTCCTTAAGAGCTAGTATGGGGTTCAATACGTGTTCAATGACATGAGCAGAGATTAAAAAATCGTAGGCGTCGTTGGAAATTTCGCTTAAATATTGAGCGTCGCCAATGATGTTTGGCTCGACTAGCGGTAACTCCTTTAATTCAGGATAGTGCCTACGAAGCTCTTCCACCGTGAGGCGATCGATATAGTCCACATCCATTCCGTCATGGCGCACCATTGGCCGGTGGAGCGGCCCTATCTCTAAACCCCTACCATGGAGGCGAGTGGAAAAATATTGGCGCCAATCCCTATCCTCAAATGCCTGCAAACTAGTTTCAGCCACAATGGCTTGGGGCATATCGCACATGTTGCCAGGCACAACCGCGGCCTCTACAGCACCTCCGGAGATAACTCGATTCATTGCTAACGAAGCTTCTCTCTGTCTAGCCGTGTTATCGACCTCTCGCCCTGTGCGCAACAATGCCTTTACAGCACCCTTAACTCGCATAAGTGGACGCATAAACGAAACTAATCGAAAAATACATTAAATGTCCTGTAAAAAATCACGCCCATCAACGCCCTGTAGATCCAAAACCACCCTCTCCCCTAAGCGTTACTCCCAAATCCTCCAGACTAGACACCTCTACAACTTCATTCCCTGGGCTGTGCAACAAAACTAAAAGCTGGGCAATCCTATCCCCAGATTTAAACGTCAGCTCTTCCGCGCCAGCGTTCCGCATTAAAACCTTAACCTCACCGCGGTATGCGCTGTCAATTACACCGGCACTAATTTCGCCACCACGGCTAGCAACGCTACTGCGATCCTTAATCACACCAACCCATCCCTCAGGAACGGCTATGTGTATCCCGGTTCTAATTAGGCGCCTCTCTCCAGCCGAAAGACTAACATCAAAAAGGCTTGGCAAATCATAGCCCGCATCTAACGGACGCGGCGCCGAAAAAGAAATCCCCCTCTCTCTCGCCTCTTCACAGACATAAAACGACAGTGCAGTTCCACAGCAAAAATCACTAGACATGGAATCTTCCTACCAAAACAACCCTAGCATACCGACTGCTTTCCAAAGGGCTACAAGTCTTTACACGTCAAGCGAATGCGACCTTGTTTGTCGATATCCAAGACTTTAACTTTAATTTCATCACCCTCTCTCACCACATCTGAAACCGACTCAACGCGATCGCGCGACAATTGCGAGATATGCACCAAGCCATCGCAGCCAGGAAGAATTTCTACAAAAGCCCCGAAATCCGTTATGCGCCTCACTACTCCATTATAAGTCTTTCCTATCTCCGCCTCCTCAGTTAATCCCTTGATGATTTCCATCGCACGTTTACCCGAATCGCTATCAACGCTAGCAATCGTAACAGTGCCATCGTCATTGATGTCAATCTTAGCACCCGTAGTTTCTACAATAGAACGTATAGTCTTGCCCCCAGGTCCAATAACATCGCGGATTTTATCCGGGTTAATATTCATCGTTTGAATAGTTGGGGCATAGCGACTGAGTTCCTTTCTAGCCGCCGCTAACACCTTGTCCATCTCGCCCAGTATGTGCAGCCTTCCAGCCTTCGCCTGCGCCAACGCACTTTCCATCATCTCGCGCGATAGCCCGTCGCACTTAATGTCCATTTGCAGCGCAGTAATTCCACCTCGCGTGCCACATACCTTAAAATCCATATCTCCCAGGTGATCTTCATCGCCAAGAATGTCCGTTAACACAGCAACTTTTTCGCCTTCCTTAATTAAGCCCATCGCCACCCCTGCAACGGCCTCTTTAATCGCTATACCGGCATCCATCAGCGCCAAGCTGCCCCCGCATACGCTAGCCATAGAACTAGAGCCATTCGACTCCATAATATCCGACACTACGCGGATTACATAAGGAGAATCCTCAGTAGACGGCAGTACCGGCTCAAGAGCACGCCTGGCGAGCGTTCCATGCCCCAACTCGCGCCTCCCAGTACCCCTTAACATCTTCACCTCGCCCGTACTATACGGCGGGAAGTTGTAATGGAACATAAACTTTCGCTCAGAAAGCCCTTCTAGGGTATCCATTCGCTGTGCGTCTATCGCAGTTCCCAGCGTTGCGGTAACTAACGACTGAGTTTCGCCGCGCGTAAAAAGAGCCGAACCATGAGCTCTGGGTATAACGCCCACCTCGCATTCAATTCGGCGAACATCCTTAAGTCCGCGACCGTCTATGCGTACACTTTCGTCCACTACTCTGTTGCGAACGATCTTTTTAATTAAAGTCTCTAACGCCGAGCCTATCTCTGCCGCCGCATCGGGGAACTCGACTTGAACCGCAAGAGCGACCTCCTCTTTAATCGTAGACACAGCCTGCTTGCGCTCGAGCTTATCCTTAATCGACAGGGCCGAGCACAATCGCGTTTTTGCTAATTCAGCAACCTTTTGCTCCAAGCCCGAAGTCAACTCACTGGCAGCGACATCCATTTTTTTCTTGCTAACCTTGCTGCGCAACGTTTCCTGAAGCTCGATTATTTTCCTTAGCTCGGAGTGGCCATAATATAGGGCCTCAATGACTTCCGCTTCCGGCAAAACATCAATGCCACCTTCCACCATGACGATAGCATCCTTAGTCCCAGCAATAACTAGATCGATCTCGGACTTTGCGAGCTGAGACAAACTTGGATTTATTATCAACTTGCCATCGACCTTACCTACTCTAACTCCTGCTATTGCATTGTAAAAAGGAATTTCTGAAATATAGAGAGCTGCCGATGCTCCACAAATCGCCAGCACGTCCGGGCTATTTTCTCCGTCCGCCGAAAGAACTGTACAGATAACCTGAATCTCATCTAAATACCCATCAGGGAAAAGTGGTCGAATCGGTCTGTCTATTAGACGACATATGAGAATCTCGTGTTCAGCCGGTCGCGCCTCGCGCTTTAAATACCCGCCTGGAATTCTCCCAGCCGCGTAAGTCTTCTCCTGATAATCCACTACAAGCGGAAAGAAATCTGCATCTGGCTTTGCGTCCGCACGACAAACTGTTACGAGAACCATCGTCTCTCCCTGTCGTACAATAACAGCACCAGACGCTTGTTTTGCAACCCAACCACTTTCAATTGAAAAACTCGCCCCGTGAAACTGCTGCTCAACTATCACGCGCGACTTAGAACCAATATTTTCCGCCATTATTTTTCCAAAATATTTCTGTCGTTAATAAAACCACTGTGGACTCTTAAGAATACTCCACACTAAAAAGTCAATCTTTGCTCTATTTAGGGGCGCTTTTAGGGTCGCCTAAAAAAAGATAATGGGGCTCTCTGCCCCATTAATTCTAACTACTTCCTCAATCCTAACTTCTGAACGATATCCCTATATCTTTGGATATCCGTACGCTTAAGGTAGTCGAGGAGCCGTCTGCGCTTTCCAACTAACTTTAACAAGCCCCGACGGGAATGATGATCCTTGCTATGCTTCTCGAAGTGACCCTGAAGGTAATTAAGCCGCGAGCTTATCACAGCAATCTGCACCTCCGCAGAACCAGTGTCACCGTGAGCACGCGAATGCTCGACCATAATTTCAGCCTTTTGCTGAGAAGAAAGCACCATTATAAACACTCCTTAAATTAGTAACTATAACCGAGTCAGTAATAATAAAATATTGCAGTAATTAATGTAATTAATATTGTCTTGAAGCAATTCAGAGCTGCCTAAGCTATCACACTTGCTCATCATTTGTTATTTTTTGCGAATACTTGCGCACTCGCTCTTTGCCGGAATAGAGAACCCTACAAAAACTGATACGGCCTACCGCTTCTCCTAATAAACAGTTTCTCAAAAAAAATCAACTTATTACTGCAAATTAGAAGACTTTATCTGTGCCGAATCCGGTATTAAATGCCCCATGCGGTTTTTCTTAGTTTTTATGTACTCCAAATTAAATTTATCGGGCTCTGTTAGTATAGGGACGCGCTCCAACACCCTCATCTCGAAGCGCTCTACTGACTGAACTTTATCTGGATTGTTAGTCATAAGCCTTACATTGTGAAGACCTAAATCTGCTAAAATCTGCGCTCCAACTCTATAATCCCTAGCATCTGCTGCAAATCCAAGCTCAAGGTTAGCATCCACTGTATCGCGACCGAGCTCTTGAAGCTCATAAGCGCGAAGCTTATTGCCAAGTCCGATTCCCCTGCCCTCCTGATGTAAATATACGATAACGCCCGCCCCCTCATTAATAATTGCGGTTAATGCTGATAATAGCTGCGATCCACAGTCACATCGCTGACTCTCAAAGACATCTCCGGTAAGGCATTCGGAATGAATCCTTGCTAAACACCCATCCTTCGGCTCGCCCACCACAAATGCCAAGTGTTCCTTATCATCGACGTCATCTACATACACAAAGACTTTCACAACTTGCTTAACCGTTTCGACAGAAAAGTTTATGTCTGACAAAATGCCGAGCTCGGTGATATCCGAGAACCTGCATTCAGAAACTCTCCTCAGGCACACCTCATGCTTTAATCTATATCTCAAAATTGCTTCGACGCTTGTAATCTTAATTCCCCACTTCTTTGCGTATTCAACCAGTGCCTCTCCACGAAGCATATCGCCATTCTCGTCCATTATTTCGCAAATAACGGCCGCAGGCGTAAGCCCAGCAATCCTAGCCAAATCCACCGATGCCTCCGTTTGGCCTCTACGCCTCAACACACCACCCCCTACCGCGCTTAAAGGAAAAACATATCCTGGCAAATTAAAGTCGCCTGAGCTTGCAGTATAGCTAACTGCGGCTCGAATCGTAGCAACGCGCCCACGAGCCGTTACTCCAGCAAGAGCGACTGATTTATGATCAATGCTTACAGAAAAATTAGTGCCTAACGGCGCCGAGTTTTCTGCTACCTGCAATGGGATACCAAGCTGTTTAAGGCGTTCTTCGGTGAGGCTTAGACAAACTAAACCCTTCCCTTCCTGCAGCATGAAGTTCATTCCTTGCTCCGTTAGAAGCTCGGCGGCGACCGTCAAGTCTCCCTCGTCCTCGCGATCGGAGTCGTCGATAATAATAACAAACTTCCCGAGACGAAAGTCTCGCATAACTTCTTCAAATGGATGTAGCATCATCATGCCCAACGTCTTGCAGATAATATCTAACCGCTCTGTCGACATAACGCCCTAACATATCGACTTCGAGATTTACGATACTGCCAGGTTTTAAGTCGCCAAAAGTCGTAACTGACAAGGTATGCGGAATAATATACACAAAAAAACTTTTTTCGGTAACTCCACCCACTGTTAAGCTTACCCCATCAATGGCAACTGACCCCTTGGGCACGACTAGCGGAGCCAAGAAAGGAGCTAATTCTAACTCAAAGGTAGCAGTATTACTGCACATTTCCCGAGATAACACCGAAGTAACTGCATCGACATGTCCAGAAACCAAGTGCCCATCGAGTCTAGCGCCGTAAACAAGAGATCGCTCCAGATTAACGGCTTCACCCACTTTTTTACGCCCCAACGTAGTGCAGCGGCACGTCTCAGTTCCTAAATCAAAGATTGCCGTATGTCCATCAATGCGAACAACTGTTAGACATACGCCGCTAACAGCAATAGAATCGCCAACCTTAACATCGCCATGCGAAAACAGCTCGGCAGATACCCCGAAAGCACCACCATTTAAGCCTTGCATGGACGAATGAACCTTACCAACTTCTTCGACGATTCCCGAAAACATCTAATTACCTACTCTCTCAGTGGCGCTCACGTCATATATGGCCAGTATATCGTTCGCCACTCTACTCGTTCGCAAAAGTTTAAAACGCCGCACAGTTGATGGCGCCCGCCCAGATGACATTCTAAAAAATGGCAAACCCTCGTTTCCAATCAAAAATGGCGCATAGTAAAGGATTAAGCGATTTGCCAAACCCTCGACAATTAACGAAGTCGCAATCTCGCCACCTCCCTCGCAAACCAAAAACTGAATTCCCCTTTTCCCCAAAAACTCGAGCGCTGCGCCAAGATTTAATCTTCCATTAAAATCCTCTAGCGCCACCACCTCTATCCCAGCTCTCTCATACTGCTCTCTGCGCTCACTTGAAGCCCGATTGCTAGCAAACACTACCGCCTTATCATTGGCCGGCCGGGTTCCAATGCTAGATTCGACCGCGCCCTTATATACCTGAGCGGTAAGGGGGATAGAAAGCTCGGAATCGATAATCACTCTTAACGGCTGTGGACCTTTTCCACTGCGATTAGTTAGCATAGGGTCGTCTGTCAGAACTGTTTTCGATCCCACCATTATTGCATCTGCTTGTCGTCTCATGCGATGCACCTGCGCCCGAGAAACGCTAGAACTAATCCATTTCAAGTCTCCCCTTACTCCACTAGCACTACAAGCATCGAGCGACAGTGCCATTTTTATTACGACCAATGGTTTGCCATGCTTAAGCCAATTGAGCCAAGCAACATTTAACTCGCGCGCCTTCTCTCGCAACACACCCTCTTGCACCTCTATACCTTTTTCTCTTAGTCTCCGAGCGCCACCGCTAACTACATTCGGGTTCGGATCATCCATCGCATAAACGACGCGAGAGATGCCAGATTCGATTATGGCATCCACACATGGAGGCGTCTTTCCATAATGATTGCATGGCTCCAATGTTACGTACAGGGTTGCATTTCTAGCAAGCGCACCAGCTTCTCGAATAGCGAGCACCTCAGCGTGCAATGCGCCACTTTGCCCATGCCAGCCAATTCCGACGATCTTAGATTCTTTTACGACAACAGCACCGACGCTTGGATTGGGTGACACCAAACCGCTACCGCGACGCGCAAGCGCCAGTGCCCTGTTCATGAAAAAATTATCGGAAATGCCCAACTGAAAACACTTGTTTTATTATTTACATAAAGACGCCTACCCATTAGGGCAAATATCGGACAAATCGCCACTTACCTCAGCAACCGACACCGCAGCATTATTAATGGCATCTAGCGATCTTAGCGTGTCCATGAATTCGCTTAGATCAGAAAACTCTCTATATACAGATGCGAACCTCACATATGCAACTTGATCTATATCTCGGAGCTTTTGAATTACCAACTCGCCAATATCTTGGCTCGAAATCTCTCGTTCCCCCAGTTCAAATAGTTTAGCCTCAATCCCCCTTACGATCTCCTCCATCATGTCCGCGCTTACCGGCCTCTTCTCGCAAGCTCGCCTCAAACCACTTAGAATTTTATAGCGATCGAACGACTCCCTCTGGCCACCTTTCTTGATGACCATTGGCATACTTTCCTCGATTCGCTCAAAAGTGGTAAAGCGAAACTCGCAAGACTCGCACTCTCTCCTCCTGCGCACAGAGCGCCCATCCCCTCCCTCCCTGGAATCTATGACCTTAGTCTTAACGGAGCTACACAGAGGACATATCATTGCGGCGACTCATTAAGCCTGTGCGTGTTCCTCGATGTAGTTGATTGCATCTCCTACTGTTTGAATCTTTTCCGCATCTTCATCCGATATTTCGATATCGTATTCTTCCTCAATTGCCATCACCAACTCAACTATATCTAGCGAGTCGGCACCCAAATCTTCTATAAAAGAAGCTTCTGGTTTTACGTCTTCGGCAGCTACGCCCAACTGGTCAACAATTATAGCACTTATTCTTTCAACGGTTTCCGAGCTTGACATCCTTAATCCTCCAGCCTAACTATTTACAAATTGTTTTATCATTCCAAGCTATTATAACAACACCGCACTTCTCCAACCACCATAACTATTTTTTTTCTTCACTTATGTCTTATTATGCTTTCTTATTATGCCAAAATCTCCAAAAAAAGTGAGATTCGGCCTGCACTTTGAGCTACATATACATCCCTCCGTTCACTCCAAGAACCTCACCCGTTATATAGCCAGCGCCGTTACCACAAAAAAAGCCAACGACTGCTGCCACATCCTCCGGGGTTCCTAGGCGATTTAGAGGTATGCCCTCTAAGATCTCAGTTCTAATATTCTCACTAAGGGAACGAGTCATATCTGTTTCTATATATCCTGGCGCTATCGCATTAACCGTAACCCCTCTCCCTGCTAGCTCTCTAGCTAGGCTCTTTGTCAATCCAATAATGCCCGCTTTCGAGGCAGCATAAGCAGCTTGCCCAGCATTGCCCATCTCTCCGACCACCGAGCTAATATTTACTATCCTGCCATATCTCGCCTTCATCATGGCTTTTGATACCGCCCGACAGCAGTAAAAGCACCCCGATAAGTTCACATCGAGAACTCTCTTCCAATCATCCACCTTTGACCGCACTATGAGCGAATCAATAGCTATGCCGGCATTATTCACCAGAATATCGACTTTTTGGCAAGAATCTAAAATCTCACGGAAACCATTCTCTACAGCATCCGGATCGGCTACATCGAACTGCAACACTCTTGCCTTGCCACCTTCGCTAGTTATTTCTTGCGCTAAAATGCTGGCCTCGCCACTACTATGCGAATAATTAATCACAACTTGCGCGCCGCATTGTGCTAGCTGTTTACAGATAGCTCGCCCAATCCCTCGTGCTCCACCGGTAACTACGGCAACTTGCCCGCTTAAAAAATTATCCAATCTTTAACTCCGCGTCTTCTGTCCCACTTGTCATCTTTTGCGACGATTCTGACTCCTCGCCCTTATCTTTCTCGGTGGGCAATTCTTCTTCCAATCTAGTTGTAACTTTAGCCCTCTTAGCTGCTCCAGAAAAACCTTCGCCATCCGCCATGACGCCGCTAAAAATGTTATCAAACGGCTGCAACTGACTGTCCTCGAGTTGGCCTATCTCCTTTGCAATTTTTTCTATCATGCCCGACACCACGAAGTTATCCGCAACTCTAATAGCATTTTTCACAGCCCTACTTCCGGAAGCACCATGCAATACAATAGCAACTTTCTTTAGTCCTAAGAGCGGAGCACCACCGTGAGAGGAATAATCGAATTGCCCCAAAAACACATCGTGGAAAGTGCCACGAGAGAGACCTAAGCCAACTTTCCTAAGTAGCCCCTTCTTTCCCTCGTACATGATTTGATCAAATATAAGCCTAACCGCTCCCTCCATAGCCTTTAGAACTATATTGCCTACCAAACCATCGCAAACAATAACTTTAGCTCTATCTCTAGGTATATCGCGCCCCTCGACGTAGCCTATATAGTTGATATTTTCGAGCCTGGAGAGAACCATTGCCGCGGCGCGCATTGCATCGGTTCCCTTCGTGTCTTCTGTCCCGTTTGAAAGCAGCGCAACAGGCGGCTTCTCGACGTCAAAGAGGCAATTAAAATAAATCGCCCCCATCGTAGCAAACTGAACCAAATTATGCGCCTGGCACTCTACATTTGCACCAACATCCAAGACGACATTCGGAAGACTGTCCCCTGCAACCGGCATTAGCGTAGCAATGGCCGGTCGCTTAATTGCCGGCATAGTGCCACAGATCATAATTCCCGCAGCCATCATCGCACCGGAGTTTCCGGTACTAATAATCGAGGAAGCTTCGCCCGCTTCGACTAGCCTGTAAGCCTCACAAAGAGACGAGTTTGGTTTTCTCACCACTGCCCGAGTAGGCGACTCTTCCATGCCTATAGTATCTGCTGCGTGTCGCACGCCTATAGGCAAGTGACTAGCACCCAAGCTGCCAAGCTTTGCTCTTAGCTGTTCCTCCGGCCCAACTAGTATTGAACGAGAACCAAACTCTTTGTAAGCCGCTATTGCTCCCTCAACTTGAACTTCAAAGCCCGCATCGCCACCCATAGCATCGACCGCAACTGGTAGCTCGGATCGATAGGCTGGCAAATTACCGTTTGTCCTCATAATTCCCGAAAATCAGTTTCTAGTTAAGTTAAATAGCTGCCCCTTTATGAACCTCTATAACTTCAGTAACTCACTCGCCGCTTGGAAGCTCGACCATCTGGCGTCCTCTGTACTGACCACATTCGGGACAAATGTGATGCCTTAGTTTGGGTTCCTGACACTTGCTGCATAATACATAGCCACTAGGAACTAATCCGTCGTGTGCCCGCCTCATATTGCGCTTTGACTTCGATGTTTTTCTCTTTGGAACTTGCATTTCCTTATACCTTTACATTTAGAAAACCATTACCCCAGCAAAATTCATGCACAATTCAACAGAAACTGTCAAATAAGCTGATAATGGCATGTATGACTTTAAACGCCCTACACTAAAAAAAGTAGAATCTAATATCCGAAGATAGGACTATATGGCAAGGTACCTTAATCAAGATCATCGCCAGCTTCATGAGTTATTCCCTTGATAAAGCCAACTTTTTAAAACGGCATAGCCACTATTTATTCAATTTTATTGCCCTAAAGGGATTATCAGTATTTTGGTCGGTTTTGCAGTTACACTGCCCTAGGTTTAAATTTGCCCCACAACTTGAGCACAAGCCTTTGCATTCATCTTTGCACACGACTACAAACGGCAGGGCCAACACCAGGAGCTCCTCGACTATTGGTTCGCAATCGAATTCATCCCCCGCGTAATAGTCCACATTTAGATCGGCAATAGCATCGCTCTCGCGACGTTGTCCGATTTCGGTCTCTTCGCTAACGCGCTTAAGCATGAGGTCGATATTGACTCTCAATTCTCGCGACACGTCCTCCGCACAGCGGCCGCATAAGGCGCTGAACTCAGACTTAACATTGCCGCGCAAAAAAACCGTTGTCCCCTCTATAGTTACCAAAATATTAACCTTAGGGTCACAGCGGAAAGAATAATTATACTTAAGCTCACGTGCTGACTTGGAACTCGCCGAGTTATCAGTTTCCTGGGCAACTCGCTGATTTAACACTGTTTTATCCAGCTCAAAGGATATTTCCAGCCCCTGCGTAGGTATTTGCGATGTTTTAATAATCATGTAGCCCATATATCATTGGCACACTTAGTTAGAAAAGATGGTCGAAGGAAAAATAGTTATATAGAGCCTATCGCAGAAACTCGCACTTAAGCTGGCTGCACGCGCAATTGCAAATCAAGCGATAATATGTAAGCGTATTAAAAAAAGGGGCGCGTATTTGATTAATATATAGCGGCTGTTTAATGAGCCGATTGGCATATTTTTAGGAGTTCGTCAGGCTATGGGATTAAATAGGGTTTTTTTATTGGGAAACCTCGGAGCGGATCCAGAGCTCCGCTACACTGGTTCACAGATGCCGGTTTGCACACTCAATGTTGCAACTGGCGAAAAGCGGAAATCTCCGGAAGGAGAGTGGGTAGATCACACTGAGTGGCATTCTGTGGTCGTATGGGGGAAACAGGCCGAAAACTGTAGCCAGTATCTTGCTAAGGGCAGACAGGTATTCGTGGAGGGCCGCATACAGACAAAAAAATGGCAAGATCAGGAAGGGCGAGATCGCTATAAGACCGAAGTCATCGCCAGCAACATTCAGTTTGTAGGCGGGCGCGGCGAAGCCCCCGCAAACCAGGGATTCTCGCGGAACATCGAAAAGCAATCTCCAGGTTTTGGCGATGTTGATTTTGGTGGCTCGCCTACTGCGTCAAGTTCAAAGGAAATGCATTCTGTCTCCTTCGACGACGACGACATTCCTTTCTAATTGCGTTAATGGGCCTTTCTAGTAGTGCGTGAAGGGTTTGTTGGAAAAACTCCGGTTCGCCAACAAACCCTACTTGGCTCGTCGAGCAGCGTTCCCTCTTCTAGCATTTTGCTTAGATTTGTCCTTTTCGTCGCTGCCAGTGCTAGTAGCTATTTTCATCTCGATTACTTCTTGAGTTTCATTGCCAGTAAAATCCACTTTGGTCTGAAGAATTTTAAGATGATCTTTTTCCACGCTGACAATTACCCCGCCACTATCGCCTATCTTGGTGCTGTTCCCTACGGTATAACCTCGCCCGGTAGAATCCTCCACAATCGCAGACAAGCGCCCTTGTGAGTCGCTGATTACAGCAGTCAGGCGCAGTTGATCTAAGCTGTATCGCTCTAGTGGGGTTAAGCTTTCATCCGCATTGGCTTTCGGCGAAAAATCAAAGGGCACGAAGGGATCTCGCAGTTTGCTAGGATCGTACACAAAGTCCTCCTCCTCTAGCGTGTTGGGATTAACAAAATCGTCCATCCCTTGCGCCGCAGCGCTTGTAGCATCATTAGCCACTATAGAGGCCGTCTGCTGCTCTTGGCCTTCACCATCCTCACTGGTCAACGCTAGCTGCACGGGTTCATCGCTAGCCCTTAGCATGTAGTCAGCCCCATTTCGCTCATAAATAAATGGCTTCTTCGTTTCCGGGTTATCGGGAACTTTATCAAAATATGCAGGCACTAAATCAAAAAGCGAATTAGGCGGAGTGGAATTTCGCGCCGCAAAATCAGTCACAGCAATCTGCACGCGCAATAAAGCTTCTTCCGTTGGAGAAAGCTTCTTGCTCGCCTTCGCGGCCTGCACTACCTCTTCAACAACCTGCCTCGCGTCCAGCGGCTTCGCCCTAAATTTGTAATAACCCATCGCCGCAATCGACGCGATTATCAATAATAAAGAGAGCAGTCCTAGAGCGGGAGATTTTTTTCGCTTCCTTCTGTGTGCCATGAGGCGAGATTCCCAAGGTAAACTTAAACGCAAAATTCACATCTTTAAAAACTTCAGATGCGAACTCAAAGCAGTTAGATCTTACTTATTAATATATCGGTTAATGCGCGAGGAGTTAAAGCAAAAAGATCCAAGCACTATATAAGAAACTCAGATCTATTCACCACTAATCTAGTCGAGTTACTTAACAAATTCCGCCAGGAAGCGCTATGTTGGGAATATATATATTAAAACCACCGCAAAACTTCACATAAAAGGCATATCTATCCGCTCTACAAGGTAGCGACAATATGCGGGAATTCAAATCAAACGGATGGCTAGTCGCGTCACAGGCATCGTAGCTTGCGCCTAGCATTACGTCTGGTGAAACTGAACCTCCAGGCAAAATAGTAGCCAAATTACCCGCTAAAGGGCTACCATCTGTAGCGGAAAAAGTTAAAGGCACAGAAAAGCCGGCTGGGAGACTGTCGTCCTCAAACTCAAAAGCAGAAGCTGCCAATCGAGCATTTCTTAAATCCGCTTCCACCTTGGCGTATTCGACGTCCTCTCTATAGACATAAAACGCTGTAACCGCCATGGAAGCCAAAATGCCAATTATTGAAAACACAATAATTAGTTCAATCAACGTGAAACCACCTTCGCCAATGCCTATTTGTTTCGCCTTGGTGTTTTTATCATTTACTAACTGGCTACCCATGTTCCTTGCTCCCAACAAGCCTAATAAAAATGCGCTGATATTTATTGATCGACACTCACCTTCCACCGCCACCCCCCTCACCTATCAACAAACTGCAATGCCAATAACGTGCCAAGCAATTTTGGCCCATATCGAAACCAAACAAAACGACAAAAAGTGCTTAAACTTCAACAACTTAAACGTTTGCGGCGAATAATTCATCAACTAACGCACAAAACATTGCGCTGACAAATTTTGCTTTTCCTATGCAAAAAAGTGTCATAAATGAGAAAGTTGCCCAAATTCTCTTTGCACTTATTTCAACTAACTAATATAAATAGCTCCTGTGTGGCCTACGCAAGAAATTGGATGAGCCACAATAGCACATATACTAATTGGCCATCATGTTGAGATTAACAGCTTAAACTATGTCACCGCGAAGAAGTTTATTCATTCTAATTATACTTAGCTTAATTTCTCTTTCCGCCTGCTCCGAGTATTGGTGGACGCGAGGACAGCCTCCATCGGTTGAATCGCTAGTGAGCAGAGCAGACGACAGACTAGAACGAGCGCTCGCCTCGAATTCCGAGAGTCGCGCCCAATTAGCTCCTCTTGCAAAGGACATAAAAACAGAGCTGCTCTCAGCATTCCAAATTCTAGCTTTTGATTCCAATCTTAGGGAGAACTCCCAGTTGATAGCGCATTTAGAAAAGGCCAGAGAGGATTTTATCAACTTAGAAGGAAAACTGTCCTTCGGCTCACGGCCTGCATACGGCGAACTATCCGGGCAGTTTAGAGCTTTTGAGGCGACGATTTCTCCGGATGACCGTTCTAAGTTAAGTTTTTCGTCCTTTGGCTTGTTCGTGTCGAGAACGCTATTTTTTCTTGCAAATGAATTAAGTGTTCCAGCGCCAGCTTAGTGTTAACCTGCCAAACTCATGGCTAGTAGGTAAGTGCCATGATTTTTAGAGCAAACGCCATTAAGATAAGCAGTCCGCACAAACGCCCTCTCCCCAAGTATTTGGGACTACTTGCACTAGCCATTTTGTTTTTGCAGCTATACCTGCCGACTCTAACTGAGATAGCCTTAATTTGTTTACGAGATGACAATTACTCACACGGACTCTTGCTGCCGTTTCTATCGATTTGGATAATTTGTAACGCTAGATTAAAAATAAACGCGTTAACTAGCTCTAGAGAGTTAGAGGACAAACCGACAACCATACCCATATCGGGCATCTTCTTATTACTTGCTGGTTTGGCAGTGTTTATTTTTGGCAGACAGACGCAGTTATTATTTTTGCTATGGCTGTCTTTTTTCCCTACTTTAATTGGCACTCTCTACCTAATCCTTGGACGAGATGTCGCAAGATTACTTGCTCCAGCGATTTGCATAAACTTCCTTGCTAAACCCCTGCCTGACATCCTTGCACAGAGAATATTTAATAGCTCTCAAACTCTAGCTGCACGAGCAAGCGCAGTAGTCCTCGACGTTAGTGGCGTACCTGTATTCTTAAAAGGCAACGTAATTGCAATTCCCGGCATGGACTTACTCGTTGAAGAGGCCTGTAGTGGAATGCGTTCGGTTCTCGCCCTAATAACCGTCGCCATAGTAATTATCGTATTAAAAAATGCTCGCCACATAACAAAGCTTATTACTCTGCTGCTAGCCGTTCTACTGGCAGTGATATTTAATATCGTTAGAGTCGCTGGCACGGGGTTAATGGCTTATTTCGTTAGCCCTAGTATCGCCCAAGGTTTTTTGCACAGCTTTTCCGGAGCAATAGCTTTTTTATTAGGCTTCGCAGTTCTCTACGTTGTAGTTTCTAAATTAGACGCCAAAAATGCCAATGTCGCTAGCATTATCTAGTAAAGGAATTATCCTTGCCACTATTCTTCTCGCTGGCGCTTTTTTTGCTGTGCGCTTATTGCCAACCGCACAGGAGCAACGCAAACTTCCCGATATACATTTGGAAAAACTACCGATGAATCTAGGCGGCTGGATCGGGAAAGACGCAGATCCTCTGGGTATTCGCGCGATCGATACTCTTAAATTCGACAGCCATCTTCGGCGTGTTTATGTTAACGATCAGAATCAAACAATCTTCCTGTACATCGCCTACTGGAAGACACAAACGGGCGATTATCAAGCGGCAAAACATTCTCCCCTCATTTGCCTTCCTGCAAATGGATGGATCACGCACGACGCTCATCTGCACAATCCAGCCTCCCTAGGAGGGCTGACGGTAAACGCGCTTGTTGGCCAAAGCCAAGCGCAGTCTGTGCTCTTTAACTATTGGTTTAGGAGCAGAACAAAAAATTACACCCAAGAATGGCTTGCCATTTTAATGGCCGCAAAGGATAAAATCTTTAGTGGAAGAAACGATGGCGCGATAATAGAGGTTAGCAGCATTTTGCCAAACAGCAGCACTCTGTCAGCAAAACACATAAAAGCCTCCCAACAAAACATCGACGCCTTTCTCGCAGTTCTGCACCCTGAACTCGAGAAAATATGGAAGGGGAACGCTACCTGAAGCTTTTTTTAAGGCACTATCAATACCGGACAATGAGCATTGGGCAGAATTTTTGCTGTGTTACTTCCCACAAACATTTTTGAGAACCCCGTCCGGCCATGGCGCGACATTATTATCATGTCGACATGATGAGTGCGAGAATACGCAGCTATCTCGACATAAGTGGGCTCAATGCCATCGATAACACTTGTATTAACCGCTAGTCCTGCAAAGTGCTTATCTCTTAGCTTGTTTAGTTCCTCCAAGCACTTTTCTTTCATATCAATCTTAATTTGCTTAAGATCGCCCCCCAGAGAAAAATGATACGTGGCTCGCGTCACGTCCTCCAATACATGTAAGAGTGTTAGTTGTGGCTTAACGTCGCTAGCAACATTTAACTGCTCCTTTGCGACCTCAAATGAGCTCAGTGACTTCTCAGAAAAATCGGTAGTTACGATAATATGCTTCCTGGCATTTAGGTCTCTTTTTTCTTTCGCCCTCTTTAGCGCCCCCACGGGAACGACGAGCGCGGGGCACGTAACTCTAGGCAATAATTCACTGGCAACGCTGCCCAATAGAATTTTTTTGATTCCCGTTCTGCCATGACTTGTTACCACCACCAAATTGCAGTTATGACTACTCGCATAGGCAGCTATTTCTGCCGCTACTGAATCATGGGTTCTCACAATAGCCGTTTCGACATTAAATCCGTTAAAATTCTCATGGCACAATTCTTTAATCCGCTGAGTAGCCTGTAGTTGAGCCTCATCTACAAAAGATGGAATTGACTCTTTGCTAAATTTAGAGCTCCAAATATCGAACTCATCTCTTGCCGGCAGATCCTGTAAAACAAACATCATGTGAATCCGACCTACATCCTTCCCCGCCAAAAGTGCCTGCTCCTTTGCAAAATAAAAGGCTTCCTTTGACTCTTCTGAAAAGTCAGTTGCTACGAGAATATTTTTCACAAGTCATCTCCCCACAAATACGTTAACACTCCAGTAAGCGAAAACAACGCACACTCCGGATATTGCTACTTAACTTGACGCATTTCAAGCACGTGCACGCTATCTGTCACTTCGCAGAAAACATACGAATGCATCATAAAAGGCGCTGGGTTCACAAGTTTTGTGTTTCCAACGGTATCGACACCGTGAGCTTCGTGAATATGTCCAGAAATACAAAGCAAGGGATTATGTTTGGCAACAAAAGCTCTAACGGCCTGACTCCCCACATGTCTACCATCATGTATGCGATCGATTGCAGTGTTAAACGGTGGCTGATGCGAAAGCAAGATCAAGGGACGGTTTAAATCTACGCCGCTAACGGCGGCAGAAAGGGTACTCTCAATTTGCTCCTCAGTATACTCGTTAGGAGTAGTGCCGGGGCAAGGCAAGGAACCTCCTAAACCAACAAATAGCAAGTTGTCTACTACTGCCGCGCGCCCATGAAGATTTATGCCGATCTCGCTCAAATACTCGTCGACCTCTCGATGATCGCAATTCCCGCTTACGGCAAGCACCCTCTTTGCACGTTCCTGTATTGGCTCAACAACTCTCCTAGCCTCGCGCTCTTTGCCAAAATTAGTGAGATCGCCTCCTAACAAAACCAGGTCTGCACTTTCAATAGCATGAAATACTTTTTTATAGTTTTCCGTATGTCCATGGCAGTCCACAAAAGCGACTATTTTCATCAAAACTTCTCCCGAGAGTTAGAATAAATAAGCACAAATTGAGCATTGAATTTAAAGCTATAAGATAGCATTGCTTTACTGTAAGGGAAATAGATATATATCATGCCGTATGAGTAATCCAAACGAACATGACACTTGTGTCCACGAGCTTTACGTAAACTGCCGACGATTTTTTTTAGTTGGCACGGCGCATGTTAGCAAGAGCAGTGTAGATTTAGTCGAACGAGTAATACGAGAACAGCGCCCCACCGCCGTTGCGATCGAGCTTTGCAATTCGCGTTATTCGGCAATAATAGACCCAGAAAGTTGGCGGCATGCCGATATCTTTAACATTATCAAGTCTGGGAAAGCCTATGTACTAATGGCGCAACTTGCGCTGGCGAGTTTTCAGAAGAAACTGGGCGAGCGCCTGAACTCTAAACCAGGCGATGAGATGCGCAAGGCAATCGAGGTTGCCAATGAAACCGGAGCCAACCTAGTCCTTGCCGACCGAGATGTAAAAATCACTTTAAAGCGCGCTTGGTCGAAAGCCAGTCTGTGGGCAATATTTAAGATTTGCTTCTCCATGCTAGCGTCTTTTTTCTCAGATGAAGAGCTTTCCGAAGAAGACATCGAGAAGTTAAAACAAACAGACGCATTAGAGAACGCAATTGCCGAATTTTCCTCTCACCTACCGGGAGTTAAGGAAGCTCTCATAGACGAGCGCGATTTGTATCTGGCCAATAAGATTTTCAACGCTCCTGGAGACAAAGTAGTAGCGGTGTTGGGCGCTGGCCATATTCCTGGCATTAAAAAGGCGCTTGGCTCACATATTGACATAGAGCCGCTAGAAGTTATTCCACCGCCGAGATTAAGCTTTAAACTGTTTACGTGGAGCATACCGACAATATTGATTGGGTTAGTTGCCTATGGATTCTTTCATGCGGGCGCGCAGGTAAGTGCGCAAATGGTTATTACCTGGTGTTTAGCTACTGGAGTTCTTGCCGCCATTGGAGCGCTCGTAGCTCTTGCACATCCATTAACAATCGCCTCCGCTTTTTTTGCAGCACCACTAACTACGCTACACCCTGTAATTGCAGCAGGTTGGGTTTGCGGACTAGTCGAAGCAGTTGTGAGGAAGCCAAGAGTAATAGATCTAGAAAACCTTGCCGATTCAATAACCTCTGTTAGAAAGCTGTGGAGCAACAGAGTCAGTCGTATATTACTTGTTGTCATATTTGCTAATCTAGGTGCAAGCATTGGCACCTTTGTTGCGTTTGGCTCAATATGGTCGCTACTTTAGTCTACGCCTATGTCTGACACTAATCTCAATCTAGATTCCCAACAATTTACCGATCGGGTTTTAGTTATAAGCAATAACCCTTTGATTCTTTCTCAAATCAACACAGCTCTACAGAAGAAGTCTTATGAATGCCAAAACGCTGAGAACCTGAAAGAGGCATCGAAATTTGCAACTCAACGCATTTACGATCTCGTAATAATAGAGCTTAACGAACGCGAAGAAAATTGTTATGAGCTATTAGCGCAAGTTCAAGCAGAGTCTAATATTAAGCGCCTACCCATAATTCTCCTAGCCAAACAAAATCCCTTGCTATTAGAGGCCTTAAAAGCTCAGTCCTCGCTAAATATCCACTTAATCAGCCTTCCTCTAAGCATTACCGATCTATTGGTGAAAGTAACGACGCAGATGCGAATCAGGAAGACTTCCACTAAACATTCGAAACTTGGCATCGAGGTTACGGCTGAAAATACTGAACTGAGGGAACTAACCAATCGATTTCGGCGAGAGCTTAGGGAAGCTCAAGTTATTCAGCAGTCACTCTTGCCCAAATCCCTTCCCCTAAGTCCACTAGTAAGGTTTGCCGCAAAATATGTTCCCCTGGACGCCGTAGGAGGAGATTTTTACGATATCTGGAAATTAGGCGAATCCCTTTTTGCAATTCTCATAGCTGACGTTTCTGGTCACGGCTTGTCTGCGGCTTTCGTAGCTGCCATGACCAAAATGGCTCTCTCTTATACTGATGCAAGTGAGCCGCACGAGATACTTTTTGAGATGAATAGTGGGCTAACCAAGCACATGCCGGAGGGTAGGTTCGTTACTGCAATTGCTGCTATATATAACTCAGAAAACGCTTGTTTGCAGATTGCCAGAGCGGGGCATCCGGAGCCTATTATTTGGCGGGCTAAAGAATGCAAGGCTGGACGAGTTAATGCAGAAGGACTACCGCTTGGGCTACTTAGCGACAGCACATACTCGCTATACGAAACGAAGCTGGAAAAAGGTGATAAATTGCTGCTATTTACAGATGGCTTAACGGAAACCTCCGACATGAGCGGGGCGATGTTAGGACTGAGCGGCATAGAGAATTTTCTTTCCACGAACCCGCAGGACTGTGACGTCGTTAAGCTTTTAGATAGGATATACAATTTTCAGAAAGAATTCTCTGGTGGACGCATCATAAAGGATGACATTACTATCATTGGCTTAGAGAGGCTTAAGTAGCCATGAGATTGAAGCATTCGAGAGGGAGAGAGATACAGAAATGTCTACTTTGGAATCGGTCGAGGGGCCTAGTATTTTAGTCATAGACGACGATAGACAATTTCGCGAAAAGATAGTGTCCATTCTTGCAAAGCATAGCAAAAGTGCCATGCCTTTTGAGAGCGGACAGCACGTTTTGCGCTTCATCAAGGATCAGCCCTGGAGCTGGACTCCGCAAGTGGTTATAACAGACATAGCTATGGACGGCATGGGTGGCTATCAACTAATGAAGGCCATTGCTCAGCTCTATCCAAAGAAATCCATTCCAATGATAGTCGTCTCCAAACTCACGCACCCTGATTACCGCCATGAAGCTAACGCTGCTGGCGCAAGCGCCTTCTTGGGCAAACCGGTTCGCGTCAGCGAGCTCTTAAAGACAATTGAAAAAGTTACAACCGTTGAAACCGCTACACTAAACATCACCGACGAAGAGAAATTATAAAGGCGTCTTTACGCAGATTGGCAATATGGAATGACGAGGAATTCTCCTAGCCCTTGACTCTCCGCCACCGGAAACAAAGTACTCCCATGTGGATAAATTCGGATAATGAGAAACAAACTAACGGCGTTCCTGGTTTCTCCTGGTATGCGGTTAAATGGCAGCCCGGCGCCGTATTTAAGCAAGCCAACCATGCTGGAGGCTGTCTCGTCATACTTCTTCACGCCAACCCCTCGAGGTGCTTTGGCAGTATGCACTTCCCCACATAGGTTGCAACGCAGGCGCTCACACTCCCAAACGGTGGCGCTTAACGGTGACATGGCGGTGA
>JADLFC010000027.1 GCA_020845775.1 Deltaproteobacteria bacterium | reverse complement strand
GCTGTGGCCTTGTCTCGAGGTGGCCCAGGTAGGTCTAGTGAAGGGCTCATGTTTGTGAGGTTTCGCCCAGAAAGGGATCGCAGTGTGCAGGACCTCCTAGATGGGCCAAATGGAATTCGGAGTAGGTTTTTTTCCGAGGTAGAGGGCGCATTGGCATTGGCGATTCTTCCGCAGTCGATTGGGCGCGGATACAGTCAGAGTTTTCAGTTGGCACTCCAGCACGACAATTTAGATAAACTAGACGAGTATGTTCAAAAAGTTTCTCAAGCTTTGCGCGAAACTGGGATGCTGTTCGGCGTGCGTTCTGCCTTTGAGTTTAATAAGCCACAACTAGAAGTTAAGATTGAGCGCGAACGCGCGGCAGCTTTAGGAGTGCCGATAGATGCTATCGCTAGGACATTGCAAATTCTTTTTGGTGGTAGAGATTTAAGCGATATTAAGATTGGCGGCAAGCAGTACGATGTCATTGTGCAATTAAACAGAGAATCGCGCCTTCGTCCAGCAGATCTAGATAGAGTGCACGTGAGGAGCGATAGCGGTGGTTTAATTCAATTAAGCAATTTAGTAAAATATAGCGAGGTTGCAGGGCCTAACGCTATTTTTCACTACAATCGCATTAGGTCGGCAACGATAGAGGGCACTCCCGTGGGGAGCGTCGCACTGGGGACGGCTATTGAGAACACAGAAGCCATATTAGAGGAAATGCTGCCAGCGGATTTTAGATATGTTTGGAAAGGTGAGGCTTCAGATTTACAAGAGACGGGGAGTGAAACATGGTTTGTCATCCTACTTGCAGTTCTTACTATTTATATAGTTCTTGCAGCTCAGTTTGAAAGTTTGGTTCATCCCATTACAGTAATGGTGGCCCTTCCGCTAGCGGCCATTGGGGCGAGTGGAAGTTTATGGTTGCTCAATCAAGTGGATTCCTTAGGGACGATGCTCTATGGTTGGGCAAACTATTCGCCTGATCCGCCGGCGATTGCGGGAATTCTGTCGGGTCTAGTGCCGCGAATACCATCCATGACTATTAACGTTTTTAGCCAAATCGGCATGGTATTATTGCTAGGACTAGTTACTAAGAATTCTATTTTGTTAGTCGAATTTGCTAATCAGCAGAGGGCTAAAGGGGTTAGCGCAAGAGAGGCTATGCTCGAAGCCGCTGCGATTCGCTTTCGCCCAATACTGATGACTGCGCTTGGCACGATAACTGGAATTTTCCCAATAGCTATTGGTTTTGGTGCGGGTGCCGAAAGCCGTAGGCCAATGGGCGTTGCCGTGGTGGGTGGTATGACTACAGCGACGGTTTTAACATTTTTTGTCATCCCAGTTGTTTATGTAATATTCGATGAGATTAAGGAGCGGGTGTTCTCTAAGCCAAATCCGCGATTGCCTGGCGCCATGCTGTTGTTGGCATTTTTGGCGAGTTGTTTGTTCAAGAGAGACATTTTGGCTGAAGAAGCGAGTTTATCGGGCCCTAGTAAGCTTAGTCTTTCAAAGGCAGTAGATTTGGCTTTAGAACACAACTTGGACATAATTACGGCTAAAAATCGCATTGAGCAGCAGCGCAATGTGAAGTTAGAGGTTAGGTCTTATATGCTGCCGAGGGTGGCTTTAGACGGAAGTTATGAGCAAGTGGATGATTCGCTTGTCGAGACTTTTCGCGAGGATGCTTTTGGTTCAAATAAGAATTTCGATTCGAAGTTAGAGTTGCGCCAACCGCTTTATGCTGGTGGCAAGAGCATGGCGGCTTATAGGCGAGAGAGTTTGCGCGAACTAGCGGCTGAACTCGAACTAAGGGAGGTTGAGTTAGAAGTTGTGATGGATGTTGAGGCGCGCTTTTTAGATGTGCTGCTCGCTAAATCTAAACTTAGTGTTCAGAAGCAATCAGTTGAGCTCTTGGAAGAGGCGTTAAGGAGCGAAAGGGAAAAGCTAAAGGTAGGCGATGTTTCGCAGTTTAATGTATTACGGGCGGAGGTGGAGGTTGCCAATAGCCTGACAAGGCTAATTAGGGCTAAGAATGAGGTAAATCTTTCTTATGAAGAGTTGCTGCAAATCATTGGTTTTTTGCAGGAGGACTTGAGTTTGAAAAAAAAGCCATTTGCTTTAGACGGGGAGTTGCGGCAGAAGGCATTTGCGATTTCTCTGGAGGACGCCTTGCATAAGGCGCTTACTAACAGACCACACATTAAGCGACTTAAACTGCTAATAGATGCTAGTAAGCAAGGGGTTAAGGTGGAAAAGGCTGATTATTGGCCAGTAGTAGTGGCAGTTGGATCTTATGGGGTAGAGAAGTCGCGCTTTAGTAACGATTTAAGTGACACCTTGAATGGATGGCGAGCGCGGATAGAGGCAAATTGGAAGATTTTTGATAGTTGGCAGACTAGTTCGCGCATTGCCGAGAGGCAGAGCGAGGTTTTAAATGCCGAGGCGGCATTGCGCCAGGCTCGGCTAGATGTGGAAGTGGAGGCAAAGCAGGCTTATTCGTCGCTTAGAGAGGCTAGGACGTTGTTGAAAGCCTCGAGAAAAGTGGTGGAAACGGCAGAAGAAAGTGTTAGACTGGCGATAAATCGCATTAATGCAGGGGCGGGTATACAGTTAGATTTGCTAAATGCCCAGGTGGCTCTTACGGAGGCGCGGCTTAATGAGGTGCAGGCTTTGTACGATTATAATTTGGCAGTTGCTCGTATGAAGAGGGCTACGGGAAAAGGAGTGACGGATCGAGATAGGGGAAGTTTATGAGAGGAGTTAGTTAAATGCTTTTAGCGTATTTTTCGTCCGGCAATTCGGAGGGTGACAGTAGTTCGCTTTGCCTAATTTCAGAAAAACTGGAAAACAAGTATCCACCTGTGGGTATCGATGCGCTTAGTTGCAGTGAAGCGGGAGTTTTTTATATTGGACATCAGGAGTCTGTCGTAGTGGAGATAGATAAAGATGAAAGGGCAAAAATCATTCGTCCAGTTCCGCCAGCGGCAATTGTATTAACCCCCAATTCGCCGGAGCAACCAGGGTTTAGAGTTTTTCGGATTAAAGTAATATATGGTGAGGATAACAAGCTTAAAACGTTTTATTGTCGCGATCACTCGAGCAAATGGGAGCCTTGGGTCCCGTATACAAAGACGTTTTAGTTTTACTGGGTGTTAATATGAAAGTAATTAATGATGCTAAAAATGCACCGAAGCCGGTTGGGCCATATTCGCAGGCTGCAGTGAGCGGGAATTTTGTGTTTTCGGCGGGGCAAATCGGGATAAGTCCGGATACTGGTACGCTAGTGGCTGGTGGGGTTGAGTCGGAAGCTAGGCAGGTACTAAGCAATTTAGATGCAGTGCTAAAAGCTGCGGGGAGTAGTTTTGAACGAGTTTTGATGACAACGGTTTTTTTAGCTGATATTGGCGATGGAAAAACTGTTAATCAAATATACGGCGAGTTTATTAACCCAAATGCCGCTCCAGCGAGGCAGACCGTAGCGGTTAAAGACCTTCCGCTCGGTGCTCGAATTGAAATTTCGGTTGTGGCGGAGATTGGTTAAAGGGCCTGCAAAAAGCAGACCCTTTAAGGAAAATTCTATCTAGCCAATTCGGCGCATGCCTCCCCATTTGTGAGCGGCGGCCTCGTCTGTGGGTTTCATTTTAGATATCTGCGACAGCACTTGTTCCTGCTCTAAGTCGAGCTGATCGCAAATCCATGAAAAGGAAAACACTTGGTTTTCTGTTTCAGTGGGTTCCTGTTCGGCAAAAAGCCACTCTGTAGCGTTTTTCTTTTCTAAAAAACAAGTTCCGAAGTAATCGAGTAGTGCGCGTTGCACCATCGCAACGAGCAAATTTCTCTCTGGGGTGCTAGAGTGATTAAGCGAAAACTGTTGCATATTCTGATTAACTTCATCGGCAATCATAAAAGCCTCTGCCATACTTACCTCTTATTTTTCCTTTTTTGAGCTACCCGAGGAGATGATTGTTGCTTACCTACTGTATATCAACAGCTATAATCTTGCTCAGGTGCTCGTGTTAACCTAAAACTTAGATATAGACGGGCGAGCTACTTAAATGCTTCATTGACCAGATAAAAATTATTAGCTTTTTTAATTACGACAAATTGTATGTACAAAAGGACGTGTTGGCTTTGTATATTTGGGGGATTGCTTTTTGGTTTAATTTTAGCACTTGTCTTTTCGAGTAGTGCTGTAGCGGTGGATAAGTCAGCTAAGAAGTCCGACAAGGAAGAAAAGCCTGTGGAAGAAGTGGTACCTCCGGTTGAAGATGATAGAGTCTGTGAGGCTGAAATATTTTACACTTGGAAGCGATTACCGCCGCCGCCGCCACCACCGTCATCGGGGCAGCCAGGGAAGGAACTGGTTGTTACGGCTGTGAGCAAAGGCAAAGATTTGCCAAAAGACACAGACAAGAGCGAGGAGGCAATTGAGGAATTTTTCGGAAACGTAAGCGAGAAGGGAAGCGACGATGAGAGGCTTAAGGAAAGTCTTATGAGGCGTTTGTCGGAAGAACGAGGGAAGGCTAAAGTTCATTGCGAAAAGGTTAGAGAGAGCGAATCGTCGTGTACGGCAGAGAAGCTTAAGCCATTATCTGTTGATTATAGAGAACTAGATTTCGTGGCGCGAAGGAAGCTATTAGATTCAATTTCGAGTGACTGTTCAAGAAACTTAGGGGTTTGTTTGTCTACTCGGTCTGGCCCAGTTAACTGTTATAGCGCTGCTCTGCCAAAGCCAAAGGCTGCTGAGCAACCGGAAGAGGTGACAGATAAGGGAAAGGGCAAGGACAAAAAGTAGAACTGAGACAGGATTTTTAAGAAGGTTTTGTTTTAGGTAGTGACTGGTGGGTAATTTTTCGATTAAAGATTTTCTTTCTTCTTCAAAAATATTTTTTTATTGCACAATTTGGCTAGCAACTTTACTGGTTATTGGTACTATTGCTCAAAATAGGGTTGGAATCTATCAGTCCCAGCAGATTTACTTTTCTTCCTGGTTAGTTTCTAAAGGATTTATTTTAGTCCCCGGTGCGCGATTGGTCATGGTAGTAATGTTTATAAACCTCTCGTGTAAGCTGCTGTTTGCTAGTCCATTTAGGGTAAAGCAGTTAGGCGTCATTATTTCGCATTATGGCGTTTTTTTTCTTCTATTAGGTGGATTTGTAACGGCCTATTATTCTGTGGAAGGTGCAATGGTGATTCCAGAAAACGAAACAGTTTCTTATTTTGAGGATTACCACGAAGTAGAGCTAGTTGTTAGCGATTCGTCCGCTTCGGATAAGCCTGAGCTGTTGGTGGTTCCTGGCGAGGAACTTACAAAAGGGAAAGTTATTAGCAATGCTTCTCTTAATGGGCGCATTACTGTTGTTGATTTTTTTAAAAATGCAAAAGTAGAGGAGCGCAAGGAAAAGAGTGATGCTAGTGCGCGAGGTCTCCTAAATGATTTTGACATACAGGCGTTATCTCTCGATGTAAATAGTGAAAAGAATCGAGCGGCCGTGATATTGGCCCTCGATGGGCTTAGTCCCGAGATAGATGGAACTTATGTTGCCTTTGAGTTTATGCCTGGAGAGCAGACCATACAAATGGGGGATCGTTTAGTCGAGCTTTCGTTAAGGCATAAGCGTTATCCATTGCCGTTTTCAATTAAATTGATAGATTTTAGTCAGGAGCTACATCCTGGAACCGACAAGGCCAAGAGTTATCGCTCTATTGTTGAGGTAGTAGACCGCGATACGACGCGGCGAGCGGAAATTGTCATGAATCATCCACTTAGACAGGAGAATTATACTTTTTATCAATCCTCATTCATGCAAGGTGGCGGAGAAGGAGACGTAACGGTTCTAGCTGTAGTAAAAAATTACGGTCGACTGTTCCCATATATTTCTAGTATTGTGATATGTATCGGTCTATTTGTGCATCTGCTGATTCAGCTTCCCAAGCTCATCGTTAGGCAGGAGGCTTGAGAAAAAAGCATAGAGTCGTCTTTGAATTCCATAATAAAAAAAACAATTTTTTTGGTAAGCCTGCTTCTTAGTGGCTATTTATTTTTATCTCCACTGCTCGCCATCAAGAATACCGAACCTTTGGTTGGCGAGTTTGAGCGAATATTAGTTCAGCATGAGGGGCGCTTAAAGCCGATGGATACGGTTGCGCGCATTTACTTGTTAATTTTTTCGGGAAGGACTTCATTTAAGGGAAAGAGTGCGAGCGAATGGTTGTTAAATACTCTTAGCCATACAACAGCTGCTTACGACGAGAAAGTTTTTAAGATAAATAATCCAGATATTCTATCTGCTCTAAAAATAACTACTCCGGAAAAGGATCATTACTATTCTTTTAATCAGATTCGCGAGCCGCTGCAAGCCATGCATTCTGATTTTAGTGCTCTCTATGCGAAGCCAAAGACTGATAGAACGAGAATAGAAGATCAACTCCTAGAAGTTTACATGAAAACCATTCGCTACTTTGACATAGGTAGAACTTTCGCCATGTTCGTTCCAGATATTGTTGTGGGAAACGAGCAGTTAGCAAAGGATCTAGAGCTCGTTCCAGGCGTTGGCGCAAATTATTTCCATTTTGTGCGGAAAACAGCACTTATCTATGACAAGATTCGCCAACTAAATGCAGTTGTCGGAGGAGAGCTAAGTGAGGAAGAGAGGTCTTTAGTAGATTTAATAACAATTTTGAATGCCAAAAAAGAAGGCGTTTCGTCGCTAGTATTGTCTATTATGCCTGCTGCGGGTGCTGGAAAATGGTCTACTCCCTGGGAGTTGATGGATAAGCAGGAGACAGACATTCGCGAGAAGACAATGCTCGATATTTTAAATAAGGCTTTTTTAGCAATGTATGCAGGCGATACGCTCGCCACGAAATACATGGCGGAGTTTAATGAAATGTCTCCTTCGCGCGAGAATGTTAGTTTAGAATTGTATTACAACAAGGGAGATTTTTTTTATAGAAGTCTATATTGCTACATCGGGGCTCTGTTGTTGTTGATGTCGAGTTGGCTTTTTTGGCCACTAGCTCTCGGGCGGATAAGTTTTTCCTTCGTTGTGGTTGGCGCGTTGTTGCATTTAGTTGGTCTAGTTTTAAGAATGTTTATAATGGGGCGACCGCCGGTTTCAAATCTCTATGAGTCCATCATTTTTGTTGGGTTTATTGCGGTGGCGAGTTGTATATTTTTGGAGTGCCGTCGCAAGAATTCGCTTGGTATATTTGCTGCGGCGCTTTGTGGATCCCTTTTGCACTTTGTTGGTTTTAGTTACGCCTCGGACGGGGATACTATGGGAATGTTGGTGGCCGTATTGGATTCTAATTTTTGGCTAGCAACGCATGTAGTTACTATCACTATTGGCTACGGAACGGCCATTGTTGCAGGGATTTTGGCGCACGTGTATTTATTTTTGCGAAATGCCAGAAGGATGGATAGCGTGAGTTTAAGCGAATTGTTTCGCAACTTGCTAGGGCTAGCTTTGGTTTCTCTGTTTTTTACCACTCTAGGCACTATATTGGGCGGGATTTGGGCAGATCAATCTTGGGGGCGCTTTTGGGGGTGGGACCCAAAAGAAAATGGGGCCTTGTTAATTGTCTTGTGGTTTCTCGCTTTGATTCATGGACGCCTATGTGAGATTCTGAAGGAAACCGGCTTTGCCATCGGTTTAGTTCTTGGCAATGTCGTAGTGGCCGTCGCTTGGTTTGGCGTAAACCTCTTAAATGTTGGACTTCACACCTACGGCTTTACCGACAACATCGCTACTAATCTCTTGGCGTTCTGCCTTGCAGAGGTGGTTTTGGCAATAGCTTTTTCTCTTACCTCGCCACGGCAGGTTATATCTTCTTAGGGTCGGTGGTGTTCTTAAGTCTAATTAACATATCGATATTCTTCTCGATTTCGGGTTGAACTTTAAGCAGTTTAAAGTAAGACTAAGTTGGCATGCACCAATTCGTGGAGGGGCATGCAACGCAGCAATTCGTTGAGGCAAAATTTTTCGAACAATTTTTAATCTTTCATTTCTTTTTCGCGAATCTTGCCCTCATTGGTTATTTCAAATGGCAAATAGCCCTGCACTGAGTCGCTGCCATTAAAACCTTCCTCGCTTACCACTAGTGAGTAATGACCTTCCTTGTTTAAAGGATAGGCCGACTGAATAGTCGAGGAACCTAGTCCTGGAAATCCTCCGTAGACGATGTGAGTAGGACTTTGAAATTTTGAGACTTCAACGTGCCACATCAGCGGACAATAAGGTACCTCACATGAGCCCTTTTCCTCATAAACTTTAATGCTTGTATATACTGGTCTTTGATCGGCTTTGTCTGGATCGTATGCTGTAAAGACAGGTGTAGGAACTCCTTGAAATTCATTCCAAGCGTGAATTTTTACTGGATAAGAACAAGCATTCACAAATGTTACCAAAGCTAACGATAAATACTTAAAAAACCTCATAATTATTACCCTCCAACTATGTCCTCTCTAACTGAGCACGCGTTCACATAAACCGTTTCCAAAAAGTAAGTTAAATATTTTACTTTTTGGAAACGGTATTTGTTGTTTATTGGCAAGTGCTTACGCACTTGCTGTTTATACCATTTACAAAAAGGATTTTTGTAAATGGTATAAACGTGCAAAAAAACTACAGCGCTAATGCTCATGAATTTACTGCAATTTGTGTGCCAGCTGAAAAGTTGGATTTTTTTAGGGTATGTTACTAAAAAAAATAGTTGTCTGAGAACCGCGCTAGTTTTCCGACAACGCCTTTTTTTGGCGTGCTTGCCTAAACTTGCACCTAAAACTTTGCATCGGTCGATGCGGCCCAGCGCCTTAGTTGCTGCTGTAACTGGGACTCGAATTCATTTAGCGAACTGCCAAAAGCTTCGCTAAAAGCTTCCTCTGATGAAGCGCCAAACTGAAGTAGACTTAAGTAATTTCGTATAGAGGCAAAGCCATTGCTATTAATCAATGTTCGCGTCGCGAAAAGCGATTGGGCATAGGCGGGCGGTACGACCGACTTGTCTAAAGTGGTAAATCCGTTCTCCAGCCAAGCAAGAGGAATGGGATTGTCATACGTCAACCACTGTCTTAACGCGGGCCCTAGTATTGGATTCGCTTGTCCCTCCAGAATCTGAGCAATGCCCTCATCGAGCCATGCTGGACAACGATTGCCCGAAAGTTCCGCTACTATGGCATGAACATATTCGTGCCTTAACGACCGCTTCAATTGCTCCATCTGAACCGAGCGATCGTTTTGCATAGGGATACTTATTTCGCCGCGATAATACATTGCACTCGTCCACGCTGGCGCCCCAGTTGCTCTTCGAAATTCGTCCGGCGAAAGAAAACGCAAAATAACTTTTTTTTGGGGAACTGCGGAGAATATGCGAGTAAGTTCCTCGTAATTTGCGTTCAGCAACTTAATAGCCTCGCTCGCAACATTTTGCGAGCGCACTTTCTCATTGTCTTGGACATCCTCATTTGTTTCTATATACAGAGTAAATCGAGGCGTATTAATAGTCTCGAAATTCTCCGGGGCAGCTTGGCAGGGTGGTGAACAAAAAAGTAATGAAGCTAATATTATTGTGTGCACATAGATTGTTATAATCTTTAATCTTTGTGCCTGTCGATCAAAAAAATACGAATTGGCTCGAAAAAAAAGTTTTTTTAGTAGTGTTGTTGGTGGAGTAGATATTTTGATACTGCACATATACCTAAACCGTCATCGGTATTGTTTACTGCATTGATGTCAGGACAAACAGCCAAATGCGGCCTGTCCTGAGTATTAAATCGACTGTTTTGTCGCAAATCTGTTGCTAATTTTTCGTTCGCTAATGCGCATATATGCACTTTTATGGCGCTTTTGCTGGCAATGGGCGCCTATATTGTTATAATGTTTTCTAGTTTTTTTGTTGTTGTGGCAATTTTGCTGAGAACAAACACTATCGCTCATGAGTGCGTTCTGCCTAAATTGTTGCGGTGAATGCGTAAATTATTTTTAGGGAAATGATATGACAGCACGTGTAAAAGAAATCCTAAGCTGGTATGGCAATGAAAACCCAGGTGTTTTATCCAATTTGCGACGAATAATGTGTTCGGGAAATTTGAGCGGAACGGGTAAATTTGTAATTTTACCGGTAGACCAGGGTTTTGAACATGGTCCAGCACGAAGCTTTGCTCCTAATCCATCAGCCTACGATCCTCGTTACCATTTTGAGCTGGCTATCGCCGCAGGATGCAATGCATATGCTGCCCCTTATGGCTTTCTTGCAGCAGGCGCGGCTGAATTTGCTGGTCAAATCCCTTTAATATTAAAGCTCAATAACTCCGATTCCCTTTTTTCGACCGCAAACCCAAAGCCGGCAATAACTGCTAGCGTTAAAGATGCGTTAAGGCTTGGCTGCTCTGCTATAGGTTTTACTATCTATCCAGGATCCTCGTTTAGGAATGAGATGTATGAAGAAATTCGCGCTATTTCAGAGGAAGCTAGAGAGGCTGGTTTAGCAGTGGTGGTTTGGTCATATCCCCGTGGTGAGGGATTATCTAAGGAAGGAGAGACCGCGGTAGACGTCGTAGCATACGCTGCGCAAATAGCGTGTCAACTCGGAGCGCACATTGTTAAAGTCAAGCCACCCACTGAGCACATCGAACTTGCTAGCGCTAAGAAGGTTTACGAAAAAGCAAATATAAGCATTTCGTCGCTAGCAGAACGAGTATCTCATGTCGTGCAGAGTGCGTTTAATGGCCGCCGTATAGTAATATTCTCTGGAGGTGAAACTAAGGGTGAAGAAGGACTGCTCTCCGAAATTCGCAGTCTAGCGGCTGGCGGGGCTTTTGGATCTATTATCGGTCGAAACTCGTTTCAGCGCTCTAAAGCCGAAGCTATCAAGCTACTGTTAAGCATACAGGCTATTTATAAGGAAGCTAATTAGACTTTAAGGGGGCATTTATGGAATCGAGATGTTCTGACGATGAATGTTTGCTAAGTTTAACTCCGAAGGCTGTGGAGATGGTTAAACAGGCAATGCAAGAAGAGGGTTTGGAGCTTAACCACGCCTTGCGAGTTGCTGTAAAAGGCGGAGGGTGTTCGGGTTTGCAATACGCCTTGGATTTTTCGAACTCGAGTAGGCCAGGGGATTTGGTTTTTGAAATCGATGGACTTAAAATCCGCGTAGATATAGCAAGTGCAAGTTATCTTAAAGGCACGGTTGTCGATTATGTTTCTGGACCACAGGGGAGTGGTTTTAAGTTCAATAATCCAAATACCGTTAGGCGCACATGTGGGGGTTGTGGCGGTGGATCGAGCTGTTAGCTTAGGTTCGTAGTTTCGGAGTGCGGCAGCATTCTCTACCTATAATACTTAAGTATCGCTGTAACTTGCTAATGTTAGCTTTATGAGTAGTTTTGTTCATTTACATCTGCATACGCAGTATAGCGTTCTCGACGGAGCAATAAAGCTAAAAGAGCTCATTTCGTATGCAAAGAGCTGCGGGCAAGATGCCGTTGCAATGACGGATCATGGCGTCATGCATGGGGCTATAGAGTTTTACGAGCTCGCAAAATCTGCCGGCGTTAAGCCAATAATAGGATGTGAAGTTTATATTACGCCTTCTAGTCGATTTGAAAAGAAACTTAAATCTCAGGGCGGTTCACAACTCTTCCACTTAACTCTTCTTGCGAAGAACAAAGTCGGCTATCACAACTTGTGCAAATTAATTACTGCGGGTTTTACCGAAGGGTTTTACTTTAAGCCCCGTATAGATTTTGAGCTCCTTAAAGAGCTAAATTCTGGCTTAGTAGTCTTAAGCGGTTGCATGTCTGGAGAATTTGCTTCGTTTGCTAAGGCTGAGGATTATGTGGGGGCTCGCGCGCATGTTGAGAAATATCTCGGTGTTTTTGGCGATCGCTATTACTTAGAAATTCAACCTCATGTAGCAAGAGAGCAGCAGGCTATTAATAAGTTAGCTCGAGAAGTCGGACGTGATTTAGGAGTCCCACTTGTAGCTACCAACGATGTGCATTACTTGTCTGCCGATGACCAACATCTCCACGATGTATTGATGTGCGTATCTACGGGCAAGTTGTTAACAGACGAGGATCGCATTCGACACACCGATGTGTGTTTGCATTTTAAAACAGCCGATGAAATGTTAGCCGAACTTCCAGAGTTTCACGATGCAATAAAAAGAACTAGAGATATTGCAAACTTGTGCGAATTAGAGTTCGACTTTTCTACTTATCACATGCCAGTCTTTAATACCCCTGTGGGCGTAACCCTCGAGGAACAGTTCGCAGATGAGGCTCGTAATGGTTTAAAGGAGCGTTTGCGGCGGCGAAGGCAGGTGGTGGATGATAATTTGCCGATTGAAATCGAACCAGCTTATAGCGAACGACTTGACGAAGAAATAAAGCTAATCTTGTATATGGGTTTTGCTGGGTATTTCCTGGTCGTTTCGGATTTCATTAAATGGGCAAAGCGCCGAGGTATCCCAGTTGGTCCAGGTCGTGGAAGTGCGGCGGGTTCATTGGTCGCGTATGCGTTAAGCATTACCGAAGTGGATCCACTATTGCACGGGTTGCTTTTTGAGCGGTTTTTAAACCCTGAAAGAATAAGCCTGCCAGATATCGATATAGATTTTTGCATCAACGGACGAGATGAGGTTATCGAGTACGTTAAGTCCAAGTACGGCAGAGATAGAGTGGCGCAGATCATTACCTTTGGAACGCTAAAAGCCAAGGCTGCAATTAAAGATGTGGGCCGCGTATTGGGTTTAAGTTTTGCCGAAACAGATCGCGTGGCTAAACTCATCCCGGCTCCCAGGCAGGGTTTTGACTTTTCGATTAGTCAGTCGCTAAAAATGGATAAGCGCCTTAGCGAATACGCGGAAGGTGAGGGTGCTCAGCTAATTGGCCTTGCACAGAAGCTAGAGGGGCTTTCGCGCCACACGTCAACACATGCAGCGGGGTTAGTAATCGCCGATAGGCCAGTCGTGGAAATGCTTCCGCTAATGCTCGACAAGGATCAGCAAGTTGTTACCCAGTTCGCAATGAGTTCCGTCGAAAAAATCGGACTCGTAAAATTCGATTTTCTGGGCTTGAAAACTCTTACTGTCTTAAACACCGCAGTGCAAATGATTTATGGAGATACTGGTGAGCGAATTGAAGTCAATGAACTTCCACTAGATGATAAGGTTACTTATGAACTTATATCGTCAGGGCGAACTATAGGCGTATTCCAACTCGAATCGAGCGGCATAACGGAGATGGTTAGTCGCCTTAAGCCCACTTGCTTTGATGATATCGTGGCGATTTTAGCCCTGTATCGACCGGGACCCTTGGATGCCGGCATGGCCGATCACTTTATAAATCGCAAGCATGGGCGCGAGCCAGTGAAATATCTTCATCCACTCCTACAGCCCATTCTCAAAGACACCTACGGCATCATTCTGTACCAAGAGCAAATAATGCAGATTGCTAGGGATATGGCTGGATATAGTTTGGGTGAAGCTGATTTGCTTCGTCGAGCCATGGGCAAGAAAAAACCCGAGGAGATGGCCAAGCAACGCGAAGTATTTATTTCAGGCTCTGTAAAAGCTGGCATATCGGCCTCACTGGCCACTGATGTGTTCGATCAAATGGAGACCTTCGCTCGGTATGGTTTTAACCGCAGTCACTCTGTAGCATATGCTTTGATTTCCTATCAAACAGCTTATCTCAAGGCGCATTATCCGAAGCATTTTATGGCTGCGCTAATGACATCGGAGATGGGGGATACTGATAAGACGCTAAAGAATTTTAAGGAGTGCAAGGAGGAAGGAATCGAAATAGTCTCGCCCGATGTAAATGTGGGAGAAGTTGGATTTAGTGTAGTCGATGGCAAAATAGTGTTTGGTCTCGCTGCGCTGAGGGGAGTAGGGGAGAAGGCTGTGGAGCAAATTATTAATAGCCGGAAGCTCGATGGGCCTTTTAAGGGATTGTTAAATTTTTGTACTCGTCTCGAATCTGGCGTGCTTAATAGAAGGACGGTAGAGAGTCTTATTAAAGCTGGTGCGTTTGACTGGACTAGCTTATCGCGAGCTGAAATGCTCCATCGCTTGGACGATGTATTGAAGCGCGCGCAACGCATTAGGCAAGCGAGAGACTCTAAACAAATGAGCATGTTTTTTGACGATGAACCGGAGCTCGATGAGCTTAGGTTTTCGGATCGCGAGTTACTGTCCGAGTGGCCGATTAATATTAAATTAGCTCACGAAAAGGAAGCGCTTGGTTTTTATTTAAGCGGCCATCCTTTGGAGAAATTCCAAGGCGACCTACAGAGATTTCACGCGGTGACGGTAGATAGCTTAAAATCCCTTAGCGATGGCGCAATCGTCACTGTTGGCGGAAGCATCACTATTCTTAAGCTTAGGAACACGAGAAAAGGCGATAGATATGCTTCTTTCTTGTTGGAAGATATGGCGGGAACTATTGAAGTAATTGTTTGGCCCGATGTATATCAGAATGCCAGTGCCGTATTATCTTCCGACGAGCCGATCGTGGTTACTGGACGCTTAGACGTATCTGATGAACGTCGCACAATTATAGCGTCCGCGATTTTGTCAGCTATAGAGCTTCGCGATTCTACTGCGAAAGAGGCTATCGTGCGAATCGCAGCTAATGATTGCTCTGCAGATCGATTCGAATCCCTAAAGAGCTTATTTGCTAAGCACAAAGGGAGATGTCCCGTTAAGATAATATTTTCTAATCCCAATAAGAGCGAAACGGTGCTATCCTTGCCACTTGATTTGCAAGTGCAGCCGTCGGAGATGTTGTGTAACAGTGTCGAAAAGCTGTTTGGCAGGCCAGTGATGAGTTTTAGGTAGGTAGTTAAATGGGAAAGGACAGGAAGCCGGATACAAGTGCTTTGCCAGCTCAGGATTTATTGGCCTTTGACCTGGGTGCATTCTTATTACGGCACCGTAGACGCATCGCTTGGAGTGCTATAGCGATATGCACTGTCTCGTTACTTTTTGCCATCAAAGAAGTTACAACGCTCTTAATTCTAGCGTACATAATTGCCCTCTTGATTAACCCCATTCTTGAACGTTGCGAGAGATTGGGAGTATCCAGAAGCACTTCAATTATATTAGGAGGAGTTGGGCTACTAATTTTGTTGATTGGCCTTTTAGTTGTGGCTATTCCATTGTTAATCAGGGAGTATGCTCATTTTATCGGGGTTCTTCCGTCGTATTTAAAGATGGCCGCTATTAAATTTGCAGATTTCTTGGAAAGAGATCTAGGGATTAGACTACCTGAAAGTAGTTTGGAGCTGTGGGACTCCTTGCCTGAATTTTTCTCTGTTTTTAGTGTTGAGCAGTTAAAGGTCGCTGCTAGAGGCTTGGGGAGGACAGTGCTAAGCGGTTATTCGCTTACCCTTACTGTTTTAAATGCAATTCTTTTGCCTTTTTTCGTGTACTATATAGCGAGGGATTTAAAGGAGCTTCACGGATTCGTGGCGTATTACGTGGGCGAGCCATTGAGTTCCAAAGTTGCAAAAGTTGGCTCGGAGATCCTCGATTATGTATATGCATTCTTTGAAGGGCAAATTACGGTTGGGCTCATCATGGCATTGGGGTATTCGTTTGGGCTTTATCTGTTGGGTTTGCCATACGCTGTGACAGTCGGCATCCTAGCGGGAGTTCTAAATGTAGTTCCTTATTTGGGAGTAAGTCTCGGAGTAGTTCTAGCTACGATTATTGCTTTGGTAAATGGTTTTACTTTTCTCAAGGTTGGCATGGTCATGGGCGTGTTCGTGGTGGTTCAGATTTTAGAGGGAACTGTGTTAACTCCTAAAATAGTTGGAGAGAAGGTAGGCATTCACCCGCTAGTGATTATGGTTGCGCTGGTCATTGGGGGGAATTTGCTAGGGCTACTAGGTTTAGTTATGGCGGTTCCCGCTGCGGCAGCTGTGCGGGTCATATTAAATCAGCTATCGCTTGCTCCCGTGCAGGCGAGAAAATCCAAGAGATCATCAGTAACGACAAATAATTAGCAAGTAATCTAGAGGAACACTAATGAGCGATAGTTTCGATGCGCTTCAGTATCATGCTTGTCCTACTCCTGGAAAGATTCAGGTTCTACCCACCAAGCCCTGTCATACTGCCAGAGATTTGGCTTTAGCCTATTCGCCAGGTGTCGCCGAGCCTTGCAAGGTGATAGCTGAAGATGAGGAGGCCGTTTATCGGTATACGTCAAAGGGAAACTTGGTAGCAGTTATCAGCAACGGCACGGCAGTCTTAGGTCTTGGAAATATTGGACCATCGGCATCAAAGCCGGTAATGGAAGGCAAGGGGATACTGTTTAAGACTTTTGCGGACATAGATGTATTTGATATCGAGCTAAAGTGCGATTCTATAGAGCATTTTATAAGCACAGTTAAGGCACTAGCCCCGACGTTTGGTGGAATTAATTTAGAAGATATTAAGTCGCCAGAATGCTTTGAGATTGAGGAGGTTTTAGCGCGCGAACTCGACATTCCAGTTTTTCACGACGATCAACACGGCACGGCGATTATTACGGCTGCTGCAATGGTTAACGCCTTAGATCTTGCGCAAAAAAAACTCGACAAAGTGCGCGTCGTCGTAAGTGGCGCTGGCGCGGCTGCGATTGCCTGTATGAAGTTATTGTTCGTTATGGGGTTGAGGGAAGAAAATGTTTTAATGTGCGATTCGGTGGGCGTAATTTACTTGGGGCGAGAGGAGGGGATGAATGCGCAAAAGGAAGAATTTGCTCGCCAAACTAGCTTAAGGACGCTTGCGGAAGCAATGAGGGGTGCGGATGTCTTTATTGGATTATCAACTAAGGGACTGGTAACTCCAGAAATGATTCAGTCAATGGCAGATAATCCAATAGTCTTTGCAATGGCGAATCCCGACCCAGAGATCGATTATCCCTTAGCTAAGGCTACGCGCGAAGATATAATTTTAGCCACAGGACGAAGCGATTATCCCAATCAGGTAAACAATGTATTGGGTTTTCCATATATTTTTCGTGGTGCCTTGGATGTGCGGGCGCGAGAGATTAATACGGAGATGAAGCTAGCGGCCGTTAATGCCCTAGCAAGTCTTGCTAGAGAGCCAGTTCCCGAAAGCGTTCGCAGAGCCTATGGAAATGCTCATTTTTCCTTTGGCAGAGATTATTTTATTCCTAAACCTTTTGACCCTCGGGTGCTTTACTATGTAGCGCCTGCCGTTGCACTTGCTGCTATGGATACGGGTGTGGCGCGCAAAGATATATCGGTTGAGGATTACGTATTAAGTCTTAAGAGCAAGCAAAATCATGGTCGGGTTATCTTAAGTGGATATCACGCTTTAGCAAAGAGGCGCGGAACTAAAACTATAGCCTTGGCGGAGGGAGAGAATCCGAGGGTAATTAAAGCCGCGCTTATGGCAAAAGAGGAGGGCATTGCGGAGCCAATACTGCTAGGAAATATTTCTAATATTAGAGAGCAAGCGACTAAGCTCAAACTCAATATTGAGTGCCTGAGTTTGTTAGAACCGGCGAAGGATTCGCGTTTTTCGGCATATATCGAGAAATATTACGGGTATATGAGCCGAAAAGGTGTCACTTTAAGCGATGCCAAGCGAGAAATGCAAAAGCCGAATATTTTTGCAAATACCATGCTTTCCGAGGGAAGTGTTGACGGATTGATTTGCGGAGTTGATCGCTATTATCCGGATATGGTTAGGCCAATCTTAGAGATTGTGCGTTTGCGAGAGGATGTCAAAACAGCCGCAGGCTTGTATTTGGTGTCTTGTGGAGATCGCGTGTTGTTTTTTGCAGATACTTCAATAAACATCGATATGGATAGCGAGAAGTTAGCTAATATTGCTATTCTCGCAGCCGAGTTTGCTAAGAGCATGGATATTGTTCCTCGCGTTGCTATGCTTTCCTATTCTAATTTTGGCAGCGTAAGGCACCCTTCAGCTACCTTAGTGCGGCGAGCAAAAGAGCTAGTTCAGAAGATTGCTCCGGAGCTTGAGATTGATGGGGAAATGCAAGCAGATACAGCTGTAGTTGAAGACATACTGACGGAAAATTATCCTTTTTGCGCCTTGCGCAGTTCGGCTAATGTGCTCATATTTCCCGATATGCAATCGGGAAATATAGCGTACAAGTTGTTGCAACATCTAGGAGGAGCAAGAGTAGTTGGCCCAGTTATTCTTGGCTTACGGGCTCCTGCCTATGTAATGCAGCGCCACGCCTCAGTGGATGAGATATTTAACATGATAACTGTAGCTGCCGCGCAAGCGGTGCTTGCAAACAACCATCTCGTGGGCGTTTAGGGGGTTATTTTTAGAGGACTGAGGGATTGAGAGAGAGACCGACGGACACTTATTATTGTGTCCGTCGGTAGTAAGTTTATTGTCGCACAGGTGTTACGATTACATAATCTGTGCCGCGTTCGCGTAGTGTCCAGGCTGCTATTTTATTTGGT
>JADLFC010000026.1 GCA_020845775.1 Deltaproteobacteria bacterium | reverse complement strand
TTAAATGCTGGTTTAGGCAATTTTGGGGTGACTACCGCGCAGATTTTGATTCCTCTGGTAATGACAGTGGGTGTTTTTGGCGGTGAGCCCATGACATTAGTGAGTGAGAGTGGGACGTTGATTGGAAAGATTGCCGCAGGAAGTGAAACTTATGTGCAAAATGCTGGCTTTGTTTGGTTAGTATTTCTTATTCCGCTGGCCTTTGCTGGTTGGTTTGGGATGAACAACATAGTGACCGAAAGAGTTACTCCTGATCTTCCGTCGCCTTGCGGCGCTTTTGTTAAGATATCTGGACTCTTGCTAATCGCGCTAATTACTTCTGCTTTAGGTGTCGTTTCCATGCTGCCCAATGAGAAGGGAGTGGTTATGGTCAGTAAATGGATAGTCCTACCTTTGGTGATAGCATTAACTGTTTTAGCAATGCGCTACTTAACTAGGGGAGCATTGCAGCAAAACCTTATTCGGCAATATAAGATTTTTAATAATAAGCACACTTGGGCAATGACTGTTATCTACATGATGACCTTTGGCTCTTTTATAGGTTATTCTGCGGCTTTTGCGCTTTCTATAAAGGTTATTTTTGGATTTAAGCACGTTCTTGGCCCCGATGGAGTAATGCTTCACAATGTTGCCAATCCTAATAGCATTAGCGCTTTAACTTACAGTTGGGTGGGGCCGTTTCTTGGGGCTTTAATTCGACCGGTAGGGGGATGGATATCGGACAAGATGGGAGGAGCTAAGGTTACTCAAATAGTTTCTGTGGTTATGATATTTGCTGCGCTTGGGGTGGCTTATTATATGAAGGCTGCTTATGTTTCTGAGACGCCGGAAGTTTTGTTTTGGCCCTTTTTTGTTTTGTTTATAGTATTGTTTACGGCAAGTGGAGTTGGCAATGGCTCTACGTTTAGAACTATTGCAGTCGTTTTCGATCGAGAGCAAGCCGGCCCAGTTTTAGGTTGGACGTCGGCCGTTGCGGCTTATGGCGCATTTATTATTCCGATTGTTTTTGGGGAGCAGATTAATGCTAGGACTCCAGAATACGCGCTATATGGTTTTGCTATTTTTTATTTTGTTTGTTTGTTGCTAAACTGGTGGTTCTATTTAAGGCCAAATGCGTACGTGAAGAATCCCTAGTAAGCCTTTTTAGCTTAATATATTATGTCCGAGATTACAGTTTCAGAATTGCGCTTTAAACTGACGCAAGCTCAACAACGCTTGGAAGCGTTGAGGGGGTATCTTTGACCTTAGTGGTAAACAGTTGCGGCTACAAAGCTTGGAAGAAGAGGCGGGAAGTGGAGAGTTCTGGAGCGATCGCGAAAGGGCGCAGGAAGTTTTAAGAGAGCGCTCTCAAGTTTCTTCTCAAATTGAGGCTTTTAATAAACTTAGCTATGCCGCTGAGGAGTGCGAGGTGTTGCTTGAGTTATTAGATGAAAGCGCGGATGCCGACTTGTTGGATGAAGCGGCTGGGAAAATATCCCTTTTGTGCCAAGACATTAGTAGATTTGAGTTAGCTCGCATGCTTTCTGGCGAGCACGATAGCAATGACGCCATTGTGGAGATTAACTCTGGAGCTGGTGGCACTGAGGCTCAGGATTGGTGCGAGATGCTGCTTAGGATGTATCTTCGCTGGGCGGAGAAAAAGGGTTTTAAGACAGAGATCGTTAGCATTCATGCTGGTGAGGAGGCTGGCCTTAAGAATGTAGCTTTTTTGGTAAGTGGACAAAATGCGTATGGTTTTTTGCGTTCTGAGCGAGGAGTGCATCGATTAGTGCGCATTTCTCCTTTTGACTCTAATGCAAGGCGCCACACATCTTTTGCATCTGTGGGCGTCACACCGGATATAGAACTTTCGGCGGATGTAGAGATTAGAGATGAAGATTTGAGGATCGATACGTATCGCGCAAGTGGTGCTGGTGGGCAACACGTAAATAAAACTGATTCAGCTGTTCGCATCACTCATCTTCCAAGTGGTGTAGTAGTTGCGTGTCAGAACGAGAGATCGCAGCACAAGAACAAGGCGACGGCGATGCGTCTTTTGCGTGCTAAGTTGTATGAACTGGAGCTACAAAAAAATCAGGAAAAGTTGAGCAAGATTGCTGGGGAGCGGCGAAAGATTGATTTTGGTAGTCAGATTAGAAGTTATGTCATGCAGCCTTATCAACTAGTAAAAGACTTGAGAACCGATACGGAGATTGGAAATGTGCAAGCTGTTTTGGATGGGGAGATAGACAAGTTTATAGAGGCTTATTTGTTGTGGCAAAGCCAGTAGTTGTTTAAGTCGGTGTGCGGTGGCTATGGATCCAGCGAAGTATATGGAGATAGCTCTTTCTGAAGCTCGAAAGGGAGGAGAGGTCGGAGAGGTTCCTGTTGGGGCGGTGGTTGTGTTAGATGGAAAAGTTCTTGCTAGTGCGCATAACGAAGTTGAGAGGCTTAATGACGTTACTGCGCATGCGGAGATATTGGCGATTCGCCGGGCTAGTTCAAAGCTTTCTAATTGGCGTCTTTTGGACGCTAAGCTTTTCGTTACGCTTGAGCCATGTCCCATGTGTATAGGAGCTATGTTGTTGGCGCGGATAAAGGATTTGTATTATGGCTGTTACGACCCGAGACAGGGTGCGGCTGGATCTGTGTTTGACTTGTCGAACATTCTCAATTTGCCGCATAGGATAAATGTATATCCCGAGTTATTAGCTAAGGATTCACGGTTATTGCTACAGGAATTTTTTGCAAAAAAGCGCAAACAGCAATAATAGATAGGGAAGTTTTTTTATGGAGAGGTGTCCGAGTGGTTTAAGGTGCACGCTTGGAAAGCGTGTGTGCGTTAACCCGCACCGG
>JADLFC010000025.1 GCA_020845775.1 Deltaproteobacteria bacterium | reverse complement strand
AGCTTTTGCTCTATACTATGGGTTCGAGTTGAGCAGCATAGGTTTGAATAAGTTCGTACCTGCCTGACGAGTCATTCCCCATTAGCACATTAAGGGCATCCCAGGTTTTAGCCTCATCGGCCGTAGTTACCCTTAACAGCGTGCGAGTTGCTGGATCTAAAGTCGTCTCCCAAAGGGTTTCAGGATTCATCTCGCCCAAACCCTTGTATCTAACAATTTTTGGCGAAGATAGTTTATGTTGCCTTATTACTTGCTCAAGTTCATCATCGCTATATGCCCAATAGGCATTCTCTAAGCCCCCCCTCTTCTTTTTACCACCTGAAGCTTTTCCGGTCTTCTGCGTAGAATTCTTATCTGGGAATATGCCATAAAGTGGCGGTCGTCCAAGATACAATGCCCCACACTCAATCAGCGGCCTAAAATAAGAAAAAAAGAATGCCAACAACAAAGTGCTAATGTGCATTCCATCCGCATCGGCATCGGTAAGGATGATTACCTTACCATAGCGGAGTTTGGCCTTACTAAACTTATCGCGAATGCCACTTCCTAAGGCGGAAATGATATTGGACAACTCCTTATTTTCTAAAATATTCTTTCCAGAAGCAGCGATGGTGTTTAAAACCTTGCCACGCAAAGGCAACACTGCCTGAAAATGCCTATCTCTCGCCTGCTTAGCACTGCCACCGGCACTATCTCCCTCTACGATAAAAAGCTCAGTCTGATCTTGCCTAGTGCCACTACAGTCAGCCAACTTACCGGGAAGATTTAGGCGGTGACTCACTCCAATTTTTCTCGTTACGCTTTGCTGCGCTGCGCGCGAGGCAACCCGAGCCCTGGCAGCTAAAATGACGCGATTTGCTACAGCCTGTGCCACCGTCTGCTTTTCATTTAACAGACGCTCAAGACTTCTCACAGCTGATTCAACTATTGGCGTCACTTCTGGATTGTTTAGCTTGCTCTTTGTTTGCCCCTGAAACTGCGGACTAAAATCACTGCTCGGAAGCTTAACGGACACCAAACATAAAATGCCCTCGCGAATATCCTCCGAAATTATTTTTACACCCTTTGGCTGCAAGTCATGGACATTTATATAATTGCGCACAGCCTTTAGAATGCCGTTCCGCGCACCTATCTCATGCGAGCCGCCCTCCGTAGTATGTATGCCATTTACATACGACCAAAACTCCTCCTTATTCGACTCCGTCCATGCTAAAGCAATTGACACATGAGTGCCATTTATACTCTCAATGTGGAAAGCCTCCCCACCCACAGGCTCTAAACTCCTTGCCTCCAATAATTCCTTTAAATATGAGCTAAGCCCATTGTCGTACTCAAATTCTTCTCGACTCTGCCTCGCCTCATCTACAAACAAAAGCTTAAGCCCGGGATTTAAGTAAGCCTTGGTCTGCACTAGAGATCGAACTACGCTCGGCGAAAATTGCGTTGAGGAAAAAATCTGCGAATCTGGCCTAAAAAACATCTCCGTGCCAGTGGTATTTACATCTCGCTTAGTAACCTTAATCGCTCCCTGTGGGATACCCCTAGCAAACCGCTGCGCATATTCCTTGCCACCTCGCCTAACCGTCGCTATCAGTTCCTCACTTAAGGCGTTTACGACAGATGTTCCCACGCCGTGCAGGCCACCTGCAGTTGCATAGTTCTTGTCGCTAAATTTTCCGCCGGCATGAAGCGTTGTGAGAATTAACTCCAGAGTTGGTCTATTGAACTTGGGATGTTTTTCAACCGGAATTCCGCGACCATTGTCCGATATCGTCACGCTACTTCCGTCCGCATGCAAACAAACCTCTATCCGCGTGGCATATCCATTCATGGCCTCGTCCACGCTATTATCTAGTATCTCAGATACGAGTTGATGAAGCCCCGCAGGAGTGTCAGTGCCAGCAATAAACATCCCGGGCCGCTTTCGCACCGGTTCTAAGCCTTCCAAAACCTCTATGTCTGCTGCTTCGTATCTTCCCTGCGCCATTAACTAGTTCCCCACAATATTCTTGCTCTTTTACAACATCACACTACGCCAAGCCTACAACGCGAATGCTCTTCTTAGCCACCTTGAGGCCACGACTGGCGCGCTTGCCGAGGCCAAGTGCGCTAACATCAACCTTTCGCTTTGCACCTTCTACTGTTAAAATCGTTACCCCATCATGTTTAGCGACACATGCAGCTATGACCAAAGCATCTCCTTTGGGCAGCCGCTGCAAGATAACGCCTTTGGCCGCTCCGCCAAGCAATGGAAGCTCGCTCCTCAATATACAAAGGCCGTATCCCTGTTCGCTTACTAGTAAGAGCATCTCTTTGTTTAACGCCAAAACTCCGCCTATTACATCGCCAGCTCCCAACTTCATGAGGCGCTTTCCTATTTTTTTTGTATCCGACAACACATTCTTATGGAAACGAAAACCCAGGCCGTGTTTGGAATATATCAGCATTTCCTGTTCGCCCATCTTGACTTCGCCACTCTCATCCCTCTCGACGATCACACATGCAGCAATTTGCTCTCCATCTTGAAACTTAAAGAGTTTTTGGACAGGCTCGCCAAAGCCGGACGTCGCAGTTATATCTGAGACCCTGGAGACAAACGCGTTCCCCATTGTCGAAAAAATCGCAAGCGAGTCTCTAGTTGAAGCATCTAGGGCATACAATACGCTATCGCCCTGCCGCACTCTTGTGGAAGACGGATCATTTGCACTCTTAATGCGCTTTATCCAACCGTCCTTAGATACTATTACCTTCACGTCTTCATGCTGAACATACGCTTCTTTTACGTACTCCAGTTCCGCAAACTCATTTAATACCTTAGACCTTCTCTTGTCACCAAATTGCGCCGAAATGCGCTCTAACTCGTCGGCAATTAGCCGCTTCAATGCCTTCTCGCTAGACAACAAAGCATTGATCTCGTTCACCCTTGAAGTCTTGTGCTCAAGCTCACCTTCCACCTCATCGATGGAAGTTTTTGATAATTGGTAAAGCCTAAGGTCAACTATAAAAAGAGCTTGTTCTTCAGATAACTTAAAAGCCTTCTCTAACCGCTTAGCCGCATCTCCCCTCCCCTCGCTCTTTCTAATTAAGTCGATCACCTTCTCTAAGAAGGGAAATATCAAGACTAATCCATTTAACAAATGAATGCGTGCTTCCAAGTTCCGCTTTTCAAACATCAGTTTCTTGCGCACAACTTCTAAACGGAAATCGACGAAGTGTTCCAGCATTGCGCGAAGTGACAACAACATTGGCTTTCCCGATAGTGGATTTTTGGTCGGCACTAAAGCAGTTAAATTTACGTTAAAATTTGCCTGCAACGCTGTGTGTTTAAACAAATATGCCAATACGCTATCCGTATTGGCGTCAGGAGCAACTTCCGTCACTATTCGCACTTCGTCGGTAGACTCATCGCGAACATCCAACAACTGCGGCAACTTTTTTTCCAAGATTAAATCTGCTATCTTTTCTACCAACACAGACTTATCGATGGCATAGGGAATCGACGTAAATACCAACAATCGCTTTCGCCCATGCTCTTCCTCCATAAAGCTCGCGCGCATGCGAATGGCACCCTTGCCTGTGCTGTATATTTCTTCTAACTCGGAACGAGTATTTAATAATTCGCAGCCAGTAGGAAAATCTGGTCCTTTAATTACTTTCAACAAGCTAGCATCGCTAATACTTGGCTCTTCTAGAATAAGAAGTATAGCATTTATTACCTCCTTCAGATTATGCGGGGGTATTGCCGTAGCCATACCAACGGCAATACCACTCGCGCCATTAATTATGAGGTTTGGAATGCGCGCAGGAAGAACGACCGGTTCTTTTACAGTTTGATCGAAGTTATCGCGCTCAAAAACCGTCTCTTGATTAATATCCCCTACTACTTCTAGCGCAATAGGCGTTAGTCGCGCTTCGGTATATCGGTAGGCAGCAGCTGCATCGCCATCCAATGAGCCAAAATTTCCCTGTCCATCTACCAAGGGATAGCGCAGCGAAAACTCCTGAGCCATGCGCACCATGGCATCATAACAGGCAGTATCGCCATGGGGATGAAAGCGCGCCAGCACTTCGCCCACAACCGCAGCCGACTTTCTGTGCGCCTTCTCCGGCACCAAGCGAAGGTTCTTATACATTGCGTATATAATCCTTCGCTGCACCGGCTTTAGTCCATCTCTAACATCGGGTAGTGCTCGCCCACTAACCACGCTAAGTGCATACGTTAGATAACGATTTTGCGATTCTTCAACTAATGCTACGTCAATTACTGGCACTGCTATGTGTCTCCTAACTCTATTGTCGCTATTCTCGCTGCAAATTCAAATATACCGTTCCCAAAAAGTAAGTTAAATATTTTACTTTTTGGAAACGGTATAAACCAAACAGGATAGCTCTCATCACAATTCTTGCTGAAGACTTTATAATAATCGAATTAACTTTTGGCAACGCCCTCAGGCGCTTTAGTGAGGACCTACTAACTTTTGGATTTTTTTTCGAACCTTATCATATAGGTGCGGATGTTCGACATCTCTCCGGAATGGAATCATGCTGGAAGCTATTTTCTGCAATGACTCTACTACGGCTGGCTCTGCCAAATCATATAAACTCTCACCCGGCGCGCCCCATTGTCGCCCTTTTTCGGAAAAGGGAATGGTATAAAGCGCAGCAGAATCGGGAAACAATTCTAGATCGTGAAGCTCCAATCCCAAATCTTTTGGAGATAAGAGGCGACCTGTATAGGCATTTAGGACGACACTCCACTTGCCTAGGTCAAATTCGCTCTCATCGTCAGATGCCTTATACAAGCGCTCGAGGTTGTCTATACTCCTGCGAACCGACATTCCGTCATCATCCGTAACTAGTAACACGTATTTACTAAGCGGCAACACGGCAAAGGTCGCGATACCCCAAGATCTTCCGCTGTCGACGACAATAATATCAAATTCCTCCTGCAAAACATTTAGAAGTGAACCGACAAAAACCGCGCTGCTAGGCGCACCATCTATTACATCTGCCTTGAAGTGGAAACTATCCTGATACTGCTCTGGCTGCCCAACCACTACTAACTTTCCTTCATATCCCTCGACCGGAAAAACCATCTCATTGATTCTCTCCCGATCTACCGCACCCTTCGTCAAAAACTCTAAAACTACCTTTCGTTGCGCTATACTTACCCGTCCCCACTGCGTGATCTGTGGATTTAAATCGTCAAAATCCAACAATGCAACCGACAGACCGTGTCGCGCCCAACAAGCCGCCAGGCCTGCGGCCACTGTCGAACCTCCAACGCCACCTTTAAGTTGAGCAATAGTAACAACGCCGCGGTTTTTAAAACCAGAAGTATGACCGGCGAGATCCTCGCAGTCCATGACAAAATCGACCATCTGACCAACATCGGCAACTGCAATGATTCTAATGCTCAGATATTTGCGGAGTTCAACCGCTTGCTCGGCATAAACATCATTGCTAACCACTAGAGCAAGTGGCAGCGTCGGAAAAGTCGCGCGAAGTTTTTCTATCGCTCTTTCCACGTGCTCGTGACAACCTGGCCCCAAAAAGCAACAAAAAGGCAAATCCTTTTCCTTCGCTACAATGCCTAAAAAATCAAAGCCGCCACTAACCACATCAATGCGCCGAAGATCAGCCTGTAGCAACGCATCTTGAATTCGCAAGACTAGCGTATTGCGAAGCTCCTCATCAGAATCTATAACTAATATCTTCATTATGTAGCGAAAAACAAAATATAGACTAGTCGGAACACTCTTTTAAAGTTTCCTCAATTACTTGCACGAGATCTTCCTTGGCAAAGGGCTTTTGCAAAAAAGCATCAGCACCTTGCAACAATGCCCACTCACATGCTTCTTCTTCACCCTCCGAAGTAACAACCACTACGGGTATCTCTGCATGTGCACGCTTAATATCCCTGCATAGCTGAAAACCATCCGCCATTGCCTTCCCATCTTCATCCAACAACATTAAATCCAACAGCACTATATCTGGTTCTTCGGTGAGCAACAGTTCCACAATCCCCGTCGGCAAAGCCGTATAAACGCTTACTCTATAGCCAGCCTCGCTAACAATATTGGCAATAATAGCCGCCTGCGATGGCGAGTCTTCAATTATTAACACATGAATCGCGCTACCCACTTGCTATACCCCTCTATAATCCACATCTATTTACTCACAAAGCCCCAAAGCTGCCCCTTAAGCCGGTTGCGGCTGGTGCAAGCAAAATAGCAAAATAACAAAGAAATAGCACCATGGTAATTACGAGAGCTTTGCCCGGAACCGCCGCTAATCGCTTATCTAGCCCCGCGTAATAACTGCGCTCCGAATCCTGAGCAATCCCCGCCAAAGCTTGTGTCATATCACCCCCGTGTTCCATTGCCTGTATGAGCGCAAACATCACTCGACTCACGGACTCTTCTTCGCGAAGCCTCTTTGCAACCCACTCGAGCGCTTCAGACCATGTATATCCTCTTTGAGCAAGCCAATGAGCCTTGCGCAACTCCTTAATGAGTGGATGTCTTGGGTATTCCAAGGCCACTGCTTCCACGACCTTATCTAAGGCTACAGAAATATCCCAGCCAGCACTAGTAGCGAGGTTCGTCAAATCCACTACCAATGGTAGCTCCCTCTGAATATCCTCTTTTCGACCGACGATCTTTCGACTAAGAAACAGGTGAGGCATAACGACGACAAAGGCAAAGCCAAATATTGCGGTCACGCTTGCATAGTAGGTCGAAAAATTAAAGCAAGCAAAAATTACTAGAAGCGGCCAACTCAAGTAACACCCCAGTCGAATTAAAACAAATCGCCCGTGATCGCTAGCCTTCTCCAGACCCGCTTCGCGCATTTTCGCTTCCATGTCCTCATATAGTGTCAGTACACTTTCGTTCCGGACGCTCCCAGACTTACCAAATGCCTTTCCCAACATCTCAAACCACTTCTCTAAATTCTCTCCCCAACCACCCCCGACACTTTCAGCTGAAGACAATTTAAAGCGCCCAAGCTCACGAAAGGTCAAACACTCTCCCTGAACAAAGTACGAGCACATCCACAAACAAATAACGGCAACTATCAAGCCCTCAAACATTTTAGCTACACCCTCAAAGCCGTGATCTTCCTAAAACACACAAAGCATAGCATCTGTACCGCAACCGCAACTTGCATTACGTACCCGACACCACCGCCATATTTAAACGCATCCAAAATATAATCGGGCTCATTGACCAACAAGAACAAAGGAGCCGTAAACGAAAGCGCAAAAATTACGAGAAACGCTTGTTTTATTCCTACTAAATCTCGCGATGCGCGTTCCAACACGGCCTGCTGCTCTCTCACTTTTAGCCCGAGTCTTCTAAAGGGAGTCAATACCTGTCCGCCAGTATCCGCAAACATTTTTATTGTAATAGTAAGAGCAACCGCCTCCTTACCGGCGATATGCCGACCAATTATTTCCAAAGCCTCTGCCAGAGGAATGCCCCTTTTAAGCATGCTAACGACATTGCTAAATTCCCTTTTCAAGATGCCGTTTGAAAGAGCATTTGTGGCGTGCTCCACTGAAAGCTCCATACTGTATCCCGTTTGCAAAGAAGCCGTAAGCACATCTATAAAACCGGGAAGACTTGAAACGACCTTCCGCCTCCTATTCTCCGCACGGATGCTGAGATACGTAAAACAATAATAACATGAGATCGTAGGTGCCGCGGTTAAACCTACAACCCACCCAAGAGTGAACCAACACACCGCGCTTGCGATAAGAGCAGTCGCGATTATCATCATCACGTAAATTGGAGCAGGCATTTCTATGCCAGCTCTGTACAACTTTTCAGTAAAGCTATCCTTGTCGATTAGCGCCCTAATCCTCTTTGCCTCTTGTCCCTTACGCTTTAGGGCATCTAGGCGCTCACTAGCCTTACTCTTAAGTAATTTTAGGCGCTCGCTTTCTCGCATTCTACCACACCCTTATCTATTTTTATGCGCCCGCTTGCGACGCCTCTCTTTCTGGCAGCTTGTCTTCTGGACTCAACAAACCCGGACCCGCTCTAAGCTCTACCCCTCTTTCTGCTATGCGCTTAAGCCAGTAAGAGTCCTTAGTCATCATTCGCCAAGACCTCTTTCCGCCCTTCATGCCCTCATACTTAACCAACGGCCTCACCCTAAAATCAAATCCCTCTGGTGGCAGCACCTCGGCTACTTCCATCAAACATGGACGACCGTCAACTTTGCCCATGCGTATAGTAATATGCAAAGAGCGCGCTATGCGACGCATTATGCTTTCCTGCGGCGCCGATTCGTAAGCTGCAACGACATCTAGTAGTCTCCACAGGCTATCGCTCGAGGAGTCGGCGTGAATAGTTGCAATTGAGCCAGCATGGCCAGTTTCAAGAGCCCTTAGGAATAGACGACCCTCCTCATCTCGAATCTCACCCACGACGATTCTATGAGGCGCACGGCGCAAAGCCGCCTTTAGCAACTCGGGCATTTTTACCTCGCCCTGACCCTGTGCATTAGCTGGACGAGAAACCAGTTTCTCTAGATGCGCTGTTGGCACAAAAATTTCTGGCACGTCTTCGATTGTGATTATTCGCTCATCTGCCCCTACAGCGCTTAGTATGGCTGTAGTCATTACCGTCTTTCCGGAACCGGTTGGTCCAAGCACTAAAATGTTTGCTTCTCCAGATACAACTAATTCAGCTAACCAAGCTGCTAGCGTAGCTGGAAGAGTTTTCGTGTTCAAAATGTCGTAGAATGAGATTTTTTGCAGACGCGGTATGCGAATACAAACGCGCGGCTCGTCTCCGTCTAGGATCGACGGATCGATTGCACTAACTCGGCTCCTCCAATTGTCGTCTAGTGCGCAATCTACTATGGGAGAACTAATATTAAGCACTCTGTCCACTGACTGCAACATCGCATTTACATAAGCCTTATACTCTCCGGCATTGCGAAAAGAAAAAGGCGTCTCTATTGCTTGACCCTTGCGAATCACTTTAATGCTGCTGTGATTATCTATAAAAATGTCAGTTATTCCCTCGTCGTCGTATAATGGCTGTAACGGTCCTTTTCCCGCTAGTAGGCTAAATAACTCCTCAAAAGCATTTTCGCGGTCTGCTTCCGTAATTCGCATCTCTTCGCTAAGCATTTGACTGGCCACTTCGACTGCTCGTCTCACGGCAGTTTTGAGATCTATTTCTATATTGCCATCACTAGGAAGTATTTCGTTTAACATTTTCCGCGCCTGCGGCACTAATACCTCAACCTGAGGTGAGTTGCTTTTCTTGTTAGCCTGCCACCAAGCTAATTCCTCTCGAGAGTTTTTTACTACTAAAGCTCCACTGGACGATTTTCTTTTCTTTCTAATAAACTTTAAGGCAGAGGACGCAGATGGAGATCTTTCGATTTCGTCTTGAGCTATGGCGGGACTAGACGTACCGACGACATTCGCAGCTTTTATCGAACGAGCAGACTCCTCGACAAGCTCGCTTAACAGTTGCTCCGCTTCCTGCATCCCGGCAGCGACGCGCGATTTGCTTGTCTCCTCGACAGACTCATCGCTAGCGTTGACATTTGCGACGCCCGTCGGGAGTAAGTTCTTGCGTTGGGTAAGCAATACTTCGTCCGTAGACGCCTTAAATCCTGGCTTTGCCTTCTGCAACTGCTTTAGTAGTCCGGCCATTATACTTCACTGCTCGCGTCTTACTTATTTACCTCTACCCCCATGAAGGGATATAAGGGCTCTAGCCCAGTTCTGGCATTACGCCGATCGCCGTCGTTAGTCGTAGTGTCATTTGTATCATTTGCGCTTCCCGAAGAATTAGTAGGCTCTTGCATAGCGTAGTCATAAAGTGGTGACACTTGCCCATTTGGATTAATGACATAGATTTTTCCATCTTCGTCAATGCTATACTTTACTCCTTGACCGGTAACCCAGGCATAGCTAGAGAAACTACCAGGCCGCCTTTGTTGGACCTTCTCCAGACCTACATAGCGAGTAGCAGTTTTATTGCCAGCTGCTGATCTGACTCCTAATTTGGCCTGCAAATCGTGGACATTTGACACTACGCGCCCGCTAAAAGGGCTTGGGCCATTTTCCGCTAGCTCGAAATAAGAAAACTGCCCCATCGCTCGAATCTCCTGCAAAAATAGTGCAGCCGGTGGCGAAAGGCGAATCTGCGAGAAATTGCCATTAGATTTTTCAACCCAGGCCTCGTCGGCCACAAGCGCCGATTGTCCGGACGAATTCTGTATAGCTATGGCAATTCGCGCACCCCGTGCTGGCGCTAGAGTATTAAACTGAACACCCAAGGCAACGGTCGCCATGCGAATACTTTCTAGCTTCAGCTCAATCGCATTTTCCAAAGGATCTTGCGGTTCCGAATCATCCCTTGTGCGATAGTCGGTTAAGAGTGCTTTGGCCAATGGATACCCAGCGGGAATTGGACCAATGGCCATTTTGCCAAACACCTCTCGATAATCACTCACGACGTCTGACGGCAATGTATTTATGGGCCTAGCTTCGATAGCAAGAGAATCTTCGGAGATTGCCGCTCCGGCTTCCAGTGAGTCAATTGCAACTATGACTTCCCTTGTCGGCACTGCTGCCGACGCGGACGACTGTTCCGAGCTGCTGCGATCCTGCAGGAAATTAGAAGCTAGCAATATCAAGAGTACAAATATGGCGATAGGGAAATGCCATCTCGAGTAGGTAGTATTTACAATGGCAGGATGGACGCGCATAGGCTAGCCTCAGCAATTTAAAAAATACCCTGTGTTACTACAAGTAAATAATCGACATTTAAGGAAACTACCTTAAGGCCGAATCACCCGACCCTGGGCCTTAGGACTATTTGATTTCACTGAGATGTTTGGCACCATAGTGCAGAGCTAGGCCAAATTTGCTAGGATATTTATCCCATTTACAAAAAGGATTTTTGTAAATGGGATAAACAGCAAGTGCGTAAGCACTTGCCAATAAACAACAAATACTGTTTCCAAAAAGTAAAATATTTAACTTACTTTTTGGAAACGGTATAAGTAAGTTCGGTAACAAACTAACGATGGAGACGGAAATTGTCCCAAAACACTGAAAAACGTAAAGTATTCGAGGAATTAATGAACGGCGACCACGTGCTCGTGCACCTAAACAGCTGTGTAAAAAGCTGCATTGTCCCTGAGCATTTGGCTGACAATCCAGGCCTTACCCTAAAACTTAGCTATTTGTTCCAGGGCGATACTACCCATGACGATGAGGCAATTACGACATATCTAAAGTTTTCAGGGAAGTACCAAAAATGCGTACTTCCCTGGAGCTGCATCTGGGGAATGACTGGCGACAAAGGCGAACAGAGGACTTGGCCCAAGGATATTCCCAAAGAATTATTTTTTCAGGCTGCAAAACAACAGCTTTCGGCTATTAGCAAGAAACTGTTTAAAGTCGAACGCGGCGCGGGCACACCCTCACCACACGAACATGCTTCGGTAGCTAAGGAACCGGATAATCAGACAGCTCCTCACGCTACTAAGGAGAAAGGCCATTTGAGGCGCATTAAATGATTATTGGCAATATTTTGTTCTTTACAAATACCAGCGCCAGCTAAGAGGTCGTGTCAGAATATTCGCTCAGAGATCTCATATGTTGACACCTTAGCAAGTAGAAAGCAAAAAACCTCAATAATACAAGGGCCATTAATTGGCTCATATCGTGCTTTGTGCACTAATTGAGAGATCGCGAAAAAGACGCCCTTAACGTCCGGGAGAAACAAACCGATAATCCACATAGGGCTATAATTTTTCACCAGCTCGCTTAAAGAATAGCCAATGTAACTGTTATCTGCTATGAACAAAAAATCAAAAGAAACACATTCTTGGTCAGTAACAGATTCGGCAAACAAAGCTATAGAGAAAATCTGTGATGAGTTTTATTTTCTTGCCGAAGCTGTGGAATTAATAGCTGAGATTTTCAAGGAAAAGGATGACGTCGGCCCGTCTCGATCAGACTCTAATCTACCTCTCCACTAGAGGTGTTAATTGAGTCATATCTTTTCCAAGAGCAAGGCCTTGTCGCTGCTCTTATTAGCAATTCTTAGCTCTTGGCAATTATCATTCGCTCAGGAGCCGAGCGACGAGCAAATATCCTCCCAGAGTATTGACCAGACGATAGCGAAAGATAGTGGGCAAGATAGCATCTCAACGAGGCACTTTCTCAAAGTCCTTAGAGAACCAAGCAATGGGGGTAAATCCATAGCGCTTCAGACAGCAATAAAAACGTATTGCATACCGAACGACCGAAGCGAGTGTATTTTTGTCGACTTAATCGCAGCTGTTCACATCGGAGATCCTAAATACTACCAAATGCTTAACAAAGAGTTTGAAAAGTACGACGCATTGCTATTTGAGTTAGTAGCACCAGAGGGCAATGCCATTCCCGTTTCTCACTCAGCCGGCAACAATTCAATTTCAGCTCTACAGATGGGATTGAAGCAGCTCTTAGAACTCGAATTTCAGCTCGACAAGGTAGATTACAGCAAAACAAATTTCGTCCATGCCGATCTTTCGCCGGCAACCTTATTCGAACTGTTTCGCAAACAAGAGGGCGGAATAGGCGCTATCGTATTTCAAATATTGATGCTTAGTTACGCCAAAGAGCAAGCCCACAAGGATGGTAGTCAAGACTTGGAGCTCCTAGCTGCCCTCCTTAGCCCCAAGCGAGCTTTGGCACTTAAGCGCATTTTGGCTAAGGAATTTGAGAGTTCTGCTGACATCGAGCTGCTTTTAAGGGGCCCACTGGGGCATACATTAGTTGGCGCACGCAATAGGGCAGCACTTGAGGTATTGGCAACAGAACTAAAAGCTAAGAAAAAAACCATTGGCATTTTTTATGGAGCTGCCCACATGGAAGACATGGAGAGGCAACTAAAGGAAAACTTTCATGCCAGGCTCGAGAACACTCGCTGGCTAGAAGCTTGGGATTTGCGGAACTAGGCAGTCTCCTCGGACGGCTTTAGCTTATAGGCAAAGTAGGCTGCAATTGCGGAAAGCGCTACGGACAACCAAAAAAGCTGACTTAAGTCGGACTTCTCTCCCAAAACATAGGCGCCAAGCCCTCCAACTAGGCGCCCTAATAGTGTTCCAATGCCACCACTAACTGCGATGAGAAGTGCTTGTCCCCTGTATCTGTGTTCAGAGGGCAACATGCTATGCATGAGCTTCATTGACGAAAGATGCAAACTTCCAAAACTAAAAGCATGAAATGTTTGCGACAGTATTATAACCCAGACGCTAGAACTAGTCGCGACGAGCACCCATCGCAATACCGTTAATAAAATGCTCCAGCGAAGCACCGTTACCAAAGAAAAATATTTTTCAATGGCAGTAAAATAAACAAAAATCACGACTTCTGCTACAACCCCTACGATCCAGGCAAGGGATATTAATTTGCCGTTACAGCCCAGTTGCTCAAGGCGCAAAGAAAAATATGTTACAAATAAACCACCAGCCGCCCAGGAAAACATGGATGCCAAGAGAAACAGAATCAAACTCTTGCTATAAATGCTTGCAAAAAACGTTTTAAAAGTGTGGGCTCGTTTTTTTTCCTTCTCAAAACTTACCTCCGGCACCAAGGTGCTTGCAGCGCATAATAACCCAAGGATAAACAAACCACTAAGTAACGTGCTGCTAATTCCAAACTCATCCCGTTGCCATCCCAGGACGAAAACGGTAATCATAAAACCCACCGAACCCCATAACCTTACCCGACCATATTCAATGGTTGCGCCCACATCATCCCGAATAGCATCAGCATCTACTACCCCTAAGATGGATTTATGAACAAAGAGGCACAAAAACCAAATAACCAACACTGCAAAAAAGGATTTAAAGCAATATAATAGAAAGAACAGAAAACATGCTGCCACACTACATTGTAGCAACACCTTTCTAGTATGTGGCTTTTGGTAAAGATAGGACGTAAGCAGCAGAGGTCCCAAGAGATTGGCTAAACTCTCCGAAGCAGACACGAGTGCAATTTGAAAAGGGAGCAATCCGATATTTCTACAATATAGCGGAAAGAATCCCGTTATTAAGCCTTGAAAACTAAAGAACAGTAAGTAAAAAGAAGAATACGTAAGGGAACGCGAGTTCATAAATCATCGCTTAATTCCCAAGGCGCGATTGATCTTTTCCTCGAGCACTTTTGCGCTAAAAGGTTTCACTATGTAGTCAGTCACTCCGGCTTCAATTGCACTAACTATTTTCTCTCTATCGTTTTGTGCAGTAATCATCAAAAAGGGAACTGTCTTATAACTCTCCTTGGATCTCACGGCTACAAGTAAATCAAAACCGTTCATCTTCGGCATATTCCAGTCAGCAATAATCAAGACGAGCTGATCTGTAGACTCGATTTGGGCCAAAGCATCCAGTGCATCTTTGCCGTCTACAGCCTCAACAACTCTGCGAAAGCCCATGTTTCTAAGCATCATCGAAGTAATCATTCGCATATCATCCTGATCTTCGACTAGCAGTATTTTACTATTGGGTGTATCCATTACTTAGCTATTAGTTGACTCATGAATTTTCCTGAAAATTTAGGTTATCTCTTAACTTAGCCTCTAGGAGACGAGTATTAAATGGCTTAACGACATAGTCCGTGACACCTGCGTCCTTAGCACTTAAAACATTTTCTAATTCATTTTCTGACGTAACCATTAAAAACGGTATGTACTTAAGAGCTGCACTCTTCCGAACTTCTTTTAACAAATCCAAGCCAGACATATTTGGCATGTTCCAATCGGCGATAATTAGATCGAGTTTTTGCGACATGGCCAGATTCCCTAAAATCTCCATAGCCTTTAGTCCGTCGACAGCCTCTAAAATGTTTCTTACCCCCATATGCCTTAATATTGTGCGAAGAATCATACGCATCTCGCCAATATCATCTACTATGAGAACGGTTGTATCAGTGGCATTTTTCATTTAATAATTATCGGACGATTAGCGATGAAATTAAACGTACTGCATTTACCTAATAATTGGAGGCGCTATAACATGAGTGTTTTATACCGTATGATGGTAGTTTTTTATTTTATAGGCGCAATTACTGCACCTCTTGAGGTTTTTGCTGCCGATTACGACATTGACGCTGAACATACGCATATCATGTTTCAGATTAAACACATGGGCATAAGTAACGTTAAGGGTAGTTTTGACAGGTTTCAGGGAACTTTTTCGTTTGATCCCGAAAACATCAAGGCCGCCAAAGCTTCAGCTAACATTTCCACGGAGAGCATTAACACTGGGGTAAAAAAGCGCGACGATCATCTTCGCTCCGATGAGTTTTTTGGTGCGGCAAAGCATCCAAGCATAACTTTTGTATCAAAGGAGATAAGCGAGATTGATGGGAACTCTTTTAAAGTAAGTGGAGATCTAAGCATCGCTGGTATTACTAAGCAAATTACTTTAGATGCCGAGTTTGGCGGGATAGCTAAAGATCCATGGGGGAATGAGCGTGCAGCTTTTAGCGCCAGCACTAAAATTAATCGCCACGATTTTGGCATTACCTGGAATAAAGTTTTAGAGACCGGCGGTCTTGTCGTTGGTGATGACGTAAAGATTTCCATAGAAGTAGAAGGCATTCGCAAACAGGAAAAGGCTGGGGAGAAATCTGCTCAAAAGTAGAACCACAAAGAGGCATATCGATATAGAGGCCTACAGCTGCGGAACGAGAATTTGTAGACGCAAGCAGTATTCTTCGTCTTCCTGTAGCCTCTACGCCTGGTGTTTTATTGCATGTCTCCTTTTAGGATTTAACAAGCCTTCTCGTGCCGATGTTAATGTTACCTACCACCTAGATCGCACTGCGACGACAATTGGCGAAGTTTTATACGCGCGCATAATTGTAACCGGAGAAGGCGCTGAAGGGCTTGCTACACCGGAGTTTACTGCAAACAAGTATTTTAAACCCGTTCTAAACGGACGTGATGTAGCTACGGCGGCCTATAACGAAAAGACGACCTCGCAGGTTATTTTCTCTTACGATTTATTTATTGACTCTAATATTCACTACGGCCTGTTTGACTTAGCTGATGCACGCATCACAATTGACGATAAAACTCATTCCCTATCATGGCCGCGAATAAGAATACTTAGCTCTACACCAAAGCAACTATCGCAAGAAAGCGCGTATCGCTTTTCCCACTCCACTGATGTTAAGACCGCCTATGTCGGCGAACAAATTGCGTACACGCTCGAAGCTGTAACCCCTCCTCTTACTAAGCACGTAACGATTAACTCGGCTGAATTCTTAAATTGCTGGAAGGAGGCGCTATTACCGATAAAAACTTCTACCATAAAAGCTCCCCAAGGAGGCGCTATCGTTTCTACTGAATCAACGGCGCTTTTTGCCACCGTAGGTGGAACTTTGCGCATCCCGGCCAGGACTATCACGCTTGAAATGCCGATACATAAAGGCGCGACTAAAGATACTGCGCCGGAGGAGACGTCTAATTCTTCCGCAGCGGACAACCGCGATGCCTTTTCGCTAGCATTTAACAGCGAGCATCTCATTAACGAACTAAGACGCGAGGAACTTCGATTTGAGCCCGGGAAGAAGAATTTTATCTTAAGTGCGCATCCATTTGTGGTCGACATAAAGCCACTGCCGCCTGTGCCAGCTGGGAATATCAACTTTTCCTACATTCCCGTTGGCGAAGTAAGCATTGCATCGAGCATAGATAATTCTAACGTCCGCTTGGGAGGAAGCGTAACTCTCAATATTCGCTTGTCCGGAGACGCCAATTTGAGGCCTCTAGAACTAGAAAAGCCATTAAATGATGACAATGCTGCTAACTTTAACTTTTTTTTTGATAAGCGCGAAGTAGTTTGCTCAGAAAAAAACGGGCGCTTGCAACATGAAAAGACTTTTCGAGTGGAGCTATTGCCAAAAAAAATTGGCATACAGCAAATTCCAGTTTTTAGTGTTCTAGTCTTTAACCCTAAATCACAAAGTTACGAGTTTCTGCGGAGTTCTTCGTCTTATGTTTTAGTGGAGCAGGCGTTTAGCAATGTGGTAGCAGACACATCGGCTAAAACTCTAGGCAATTCTAGCACTGCGCAGGATTCCGCTAAGCAGGAAGTAATTGCAATAGGCGAAGATTTGCGCCCCCAGGCGCAAGTTTCAACCATTGCCGACTGGAAGAAGAGGTTTGCAGTGAGTCCGAAAGCAAGAGATATGGCTATTATTTTTGTTCCGATAATAGCGCTAATTACTTGTTGGAGTATCAGTCGTAATAGAAACGCCGCTCTTAAAAACGCAGCGCCAAAGAACCGAGCGTATCGGGAAGCTAGCGTCAAATTAAGTAAACTCAATTTGAGTGCGGAGCAAAAGCCTTTCGATAAGTTGGCAAATATATTTTTTAACTACGTAAGTATGCGCTTAATAGACAGTGAGGCAGGAATTACGACTACCAAAGACATTAAGCAGGTTTTGGGAAAACACATTTCTGACGAAGTTTTAAGAAGTTCGGTTGAGAAATTTTTGGATGAACTTGACGCCCTGCGCTTTGGTTCTGTCCCGTTAATGGATGCGAAGCCAGAGAAATGTGCTAACCTACGAATAACACTTTCAAATTTGCTTAAAAAATGCGATAAACATCTATCTAAGACTAGCACAGACATTAAGTAGAAAATTGCTCCGCCAATGTGGATTTGACCAATGCGTAGCCCTTTGCTAACTTCTGCTAGTTTTTCGTGGGCTGGCGTAGCTCAATTGGCAGAGCAACTGACTTGTAATCAGTAGGTTGCGGGTTCAAGTCCCATCGCCAGCTTATTTTTTTAAGCATTTGTTTAAACATATGGAGGGGTGCCCGAGAGGCTAAAGGGGGCGGGCTGTAAACCCGCTGGCTTACGTCTACACAGGTTCGAATCCTGTCCCCTCCAAATAAATTTTTATCGCCATAGCCTTTGGGCAAAGGCGAACATAGCTTGCGTTAGGTTGCTTGTGGCTTAGACCTACGCTAAAGTAGCCAAACTTTTTTTGCGGGAGTAGCTCAGTTGGCTAGAGCATCAGCCTTCCAAGCTGAGGGTCGCGGGTTCGAATCCCGTCTCCCGCTCCACAATTCTTTTTTTGATATTTAGGAGTTAAAAAACCAATCGCACAAGTGCTTGGTTGGGAAACCGTAGTTTTCCAGCAGACTCCTTATTGGTTAAGTGTGATTCATACGAGGGGAGTGTTTCTTGAGACCTTATGCCAACTTACGAGTATAGATGTCCCAACTGTGGTGATTTTGAATTAGTGCAGAAGATTACAGATGAGGCCTTACGCACTTGTCCTACCTGTGGCAAAGCGGTATCCCGTTTAGTTTCGGCCGCCGCCTTTCATCTAAAGGGTTCGGGTTGGTATAAGACTGACTACGCAAGCTCTAGTGCAAGTAACAGCGCTACGCACGCGAGTAATCCATCGAAAGCTGGAGAGGAAAAGGATGCTGCTCCTAAATCCGATGATTCTAAGACTCCAGCCGATGCCGAAACGGCAAAAGGGGAAGCCAAATCCGATAGCAAAGCAGCTACAGAATCAAGCAGCAAGGCGAGTTCTTCTTAGCCCTTATCGCTTGCGTTTGCGTGAACAGCTCAGTATCCTAGTCTCTTCTCCAACTAACGTAACTAGGTCTTCGTTATAGCGTTGTTCGCCAGCTTCATTATGATGCCAATCGCGGCAAACGCCGTTATGGCATTCTTCCCAACAGGAAGGCTAAACCTCGACGTCTCAGCGCACACCTCGAGCTGCATCGAAATGCCATCGCGCGTCGGCAAAATCCGCCCAAGGCGTAGAAAAAATCTACGTTGCCTTGGCCTATACCGTTTCCAAAAAGTAAGTTAAATATTTTACTTTTTGGAAACGGTATTTGTTGTTTATTGGCAAGTGCTTACGCACTTGCTGTTTATACCATTTACAAAAATCCTTTTTGTAAATGGT
>JADLFC010000024.1 GCA_020845775.1 Deltaproteobacteria bacterium | reverse complement strand
GCCAGCGCCGCCAACTCATCGGGCGCCTTGCCCGCAGCAGCTAGAATGCGGTGAGCTAACGAAATATTTCGCTTTTCAACCACCACTCCAGCCTGCTCGCAAAACGCTTCCACGACTGGCAACAACGAGTAAGTCGCCAGCCGCGGTGCTTCGTCTGTTACAGTGTAAACAATTTTCGTCACGATACTTCTCCTTTCAGGAAAAAAGTTTTTATTCCTCGCGCAAACATCCGTGATGTTCGCTGCAAACGCAAGGAAAAATTTTTCAAGTCTAGCCTAGCCAAAATAAAAAACTAAAAACCTTAACTTTTATAATTTAGGATTGCTTCTCTAGTCCTAGTCTCTACAAAAAGAGCACCTAAAGAACTAAGGCTAGAGAAACAATAGATACTCTACTCTGAGTCAATGTTACTTAGAATGAACAACTATTTCAGCGCGTTTAATACCGACTGATCGCGAGATTAATTAGCTCGGCATATTAAAGCTTGGGCTAAATTAAAGCAAACATTCTACAAAAGTTTTAGTTGGCTACGCTATCCTCACATCGTCTTTGTCTGCTTTCCCAAGCTGCTCCGCAGCCTTACCCCCACTACACAAGTCCATTAACTCATTAACCTGGCTAAATATTTGACTAACATTTCTATTAGGACTCTTCAACGAGCAGCGCCGCAATGTATCGCCAAGGTGAAAGGCGGTTAGAGCGGAATTGATTTCTTGCAGTGGATCTATGGCGTTTACGCGGATGTTATGGATGTTTATCATGCCAACTAGAAATATAAGGATGGACATAAATACTATGCTCCAGGCCCCGGCGGTTCCTAGCTGTTTTGCCTTCATGTGGTCCCGCTTTAATGCTGCACGGTTAATTTTGCTAAGCTGCGAAATGGCTTTCACGGTTTGTCGAATGGCTGTGCGATCTCCGCTAAGTGCGGCCGCATAGGAGTGTTTTATTCGTTCAACGACTGCGGGCTCTTCGATTTCCGTAATGTTTTTTATGGCTCGATCGAGCGCGTTGCTAAAAGCACTCGCGCTAGTCTGAGTCTCGAGCGCATTGGCATCTGCTAAAGTTAGGGCTGTTAGCATATCTTCGCAGGCTTCTAGCGAAGCTTCATTTTCGGCGATTATTTTTTCTATAGCTGGCACCATTCTCACGAAAATCCAAACTGAAGCAAACGACATGAGCAGATTCAGGGAGATGAGGATCCAGGCTCCGGATCGAATGGGTTGAGCGAGCTTCATAGCTAAACTCCCTTTGTGAGCTTAGGGATTGCTGCTTCGCTGGATACGATTATCAGGTTATCCCCAGCGTGAAGTGGTTCAGTTGGCGAAGGGGGCAGTATCTTTCCAGGGCTGCCCCTGCGGATGCCTACTACCATTACTCCAAAGCGCTTAGGAAGAGCGAGCTCTACGAGGTTTTTCCCAATCATGGAGGGCTGAATGCGAATTTCTGTCAGGTGCAGGTCTTCGCCAAGGTTTGTATCCACGACTACTTCTCGGTAGAGCAAGCGATTGGCAAAGCGCTTGCCGAATTCGTGTTCCGGGTTAATCACTTGGTGGGCGCCAACTAACTGAAGAATGCGTTGGTGGAGTTTGTCATTAGCGCGAGCAATTACTACTGGTGCTCCCATCTGTCGAAGAAGGGCAGTGCAGATAATTGAGGATTCTTTTGAATCGTCGCCAATTGCGCAGACTGCCGAGTCGCGCTTACGAGGTTCTAGTTTTGCTAGCTCGTCCTCGTCAGCAGCGTCGGTATTTACAGCTTCTGTAACAAAGGCCGAAGCTTCTTCAACGAGATGCCGCTCCTTATCCACCGCGAGGACTTCTGCTCCTTTTTCGGAGAGCGTTCGAGCGAGAGACATCCCAAATTGTCCAAGCCCGATAATAAGTATTTGTTGAGCCATATAAGAACTCCTAGTTATATTTATGTGAGAGAGACTTTTTCCAAGGGATACCTAGTATCTGAAACACTCTGGTCGTCGCTTACTAGCATAAACATGGTAACTGGACCTATGCGTCCTGCAAACATTGCAAAGATAATTATCAGTTTGCCGATTTCATCCAGCATTGTTGTTGCGCCAGTAGAGAGCCCAACAGTACCCAATGCCGAAGTTGCTTCAAAGATGAGATCTCGCGCCGGTATTTGTTGACTTACTTCCAACATAATAACGACTACTAACCACACAATCATTCCCGAAGCCACTACTGTAACTGCGCGGTAGATGGAGTTAGCGTGAATGCGCCTTTTTTGCATTACTACTTGGCTGCGATTGGCAATAGTTGCGACGAAAGTTAGAGCTAGTAATCCAATAGTGGTCGTTTTCACTCCGCCGGCGGTTCCTCCCGGGCTTCCGCCAATAAACATAAGGGCAATCATCAGCAAGAAAGTGGGACTTGTAATGGTAGCGATGTCTACGGAGTTAAACCCAGCGGTTCTAAGTGTGACAGACTGGAACCAAGCATTTTGAACTTTATCGGTTGCCGAAAGCCCTACCAGCACGCCTTTCCATTCAAAAGCTAAAATAGAAAATGTTCCAATTAGCAGTAATATGACTGTAGTGAGGAGGGCTATGCGCGATGGGATTGGGATGGGTTTCCCCTTAAGCCACTTAGGAATCATTAGGCTTGTAGCAGGAGCTAACCCACCTAAAATAATTAATAGTGCTACTGTGTGGAGAATAAGGGGTTTAGTTTGATAAGATACTAGGTTATCGCTCTGCAGCGCGAAGCCAGCGTTGCAGAATGCCGATATTGCCGTAAATATGCCACGCCACAATGCAAGAAAGAACGATTCGCCGTTAGTGTAAAACAATATTGTTAGAATGGATGCGCCTATTATTTCTACTGCGAAGGTAAATTTAATAATGGTTTGTAGTGAGGTTACTAAATCTTCGTGAGAGGTGTCCGCCATCATAGTCATCAGGCGTTCTTGTTTAAGGCTAAGGCGAGTTCCTAAAACGTGAAGGGCTACTGTGGTGATACTCATGATTCCGAGGCCACCGAGCTGAATTAGGATTAGAATGCACAGTTGTCCAAAAAGCGTAAAGTCAACTGGTGTATCTTTTACTATTAAGCCAGTTACGCATACCGCGCTAACGGATGTAAAGGCTGCGTCGATTACATCGATGTTGCCTTTAGTGGTCGAGCCGGGGATAAGTAAGAGAAGAGTGCCTAATATGCACAGCGACGAAAAAGTTGTAATTAGGACTCGTGCTGGATTATTTATTAGAAAATCCCACCAATGTTCTTCTCTTTCGAGCATAGCGCCGTGGCTAGGGATTGCTGTTAAACTAAGCAAAGTTATGAGAATTACGAGAGCGGCAATTTTTATGGAGGTAAAGAAGCAGAGAGAGATGACTATTGCAAAACTACCGATGGTCGGGAGTACTGAGTAAAGTCTTGAGCTAATTGCCATCGACCAATGAAGGACGAACGCTTGTGCTATTATGGAGGATGCTCCTATTACAAGGACTGCTATGTTCTGATTGGAGGAGCCCATTAGTTGCGGAATTAGAACTACAAACGGCACAACAAACAGTGCGTAACGGGCTCGTTGCAGGCAGCGTTCGGAATGGATGCTGCGCGCGCCTGAGGTACTAATGCGAAAGTCGAGCAATGTAGCTGCGACAAATATAAGGGCTATGAAGGCAGAAAGTGTGGCGAATGGGTTAGTGCGAATATGGGGAAATGCGACTAAAAAGCTAGATACTGCGGCCAGGTTGCCGAAAAGTTTCCCGAGCCACAAACGATGAAATAAGTTTAGGCCACAGAGGAGACAGGAGATTGCTCCTACGCTTGCTAAGGTTAAGCGCCACATTTCTGGGCTTCTTGTTTCTTCTCCTAAAAATGGCAACAATAGCGGCAGGGGAGACAAGGCTATTAACGCTCCCTCTAATCCAACTCTGGAAATGTTTGCACGCGAGTTCATCAGTAACTCAAAACGACACTGTCAGAACGGGCTTTTAATTATTGTAGTTATGTCCGCCTCCGCCGGTTCAATTACCTGTGATTCCATACAATCCACTGACTACGGCGGTAAGCATTTTCGGTTGCTCTGGTTTTAAGGCGCAAATGCGAAAAGCCTAATTACAAAAGCCAGCCACTTACTAACACGAGTGTATACCACTGCCAATAGACAAGAATTATAGTTAGAAATGCGACTAGAATTGTAAAGATAAGCCGGGGCCAGTTTAATCTACTTAACGACATTATGCGTTGCTATAAGCTGCGGATAAATTTTAGAAAGTCGGTATACGGCAATACTTCATAGCCTTCGACAATCCTCGGTTTATTTGCAGTGGAGACGCAGATGCATTTTGCCTTTGGCGCTAGACTTTTTAAAGCTTGGAATCCAGTCTTGAAATCGCTTGCAATGGGGTGGGGTTTACTTTTTATTTCGACGCCAAGTATGTCGCCCTTGGGGGATTGGATTACTAAATCGACTTCAACGTTGTTAGCTGTTCTTAGGAAAGAAAGAGATAGGTCTTTTTCTTGATACGCCGATATCTTTAGTGTTTCATTAATTAAAAAGGTTTCAAAATAATTGCCGAACTCAAATGTCTGAGTTTCAATCTTTAAGCTGAGTCTTTTTTGTAGGGCGCGTAAAACTCCGGTATCAAAAAAATAAAATTTAGGGCTCAGTTTGTGGCGTTTGCGCTCAGAATAAGCAAAAGGCAACAAGAAAAAGCCCACCAGCGTGTCCTCAAGTATCTTAAAATACTCCTTAATCGTAACAGAGCTAATTCCCACGTCCCTAGCGATATTTGAATAATTTAACTGCTCTCCGTTTTGTTGAGCCGCAACTGAAAGGAAACGGATAAATCCCCCGATGTTGCGAGACAGAGCTTCAGTTTCAATCTCTTCTTTTAGGTAAACGTCTACGTATGCGCGTAGGTTCTTAACTTTTGAATCTAACTCTTTGGTGACAATATTTTGAGGAAGCATCCCAAAGGATAAAATATCACTCAGGCTGTAGTCCTTTCCTATTTCAAGGAGCGAAAGAGGATAGAGGTGATAATTCCACGCTCTGCCGGCAAGGAGATTGCCCTGGCCGCGCTTGATCTTTCTAGCGCTTGAGCCGGTTAAAATAAACTTCTGTCTCGCTCCACTGTCAATGAGATACTGCACCTCGTTTAACAACTCGGGAATGCGCTGAACCTCGTCGATAAACACGTGACTAATGCTGTTATCTAGTGCGGCAACCTCTTCGCGCAAGAGCTCCGGAGTAGCAGCCAATCGCCTAAATTCATCGCTTAAAAGTAAGTTGTAGCCCCTAAGGCCCTTTGCCGGAAAGCTCTGCTGGATTAGCGTAGTTTTCCCTGTCTGCCTCGGTCCCAGTAGAAAAAAGCTCTGCGATGCTGGCAGCTTAATCTCCCTCCTTAGTAACCTTAAAATATCCATGGTATATTTAAGGCATGCTTGTTAATTTTGGTCAAGTAGTAACGCAATTGTAATCGAATGAAGGAACGAAACGCCTTGCTCAGCTAAT
>JADLFC010000023.1 GCA_020845775.1 Deltaproteobacteria bacterium | reverse complement strand
TTATACAATCGGGGCCGTGCACAAGAATTTCGCTCCACCATATTAGTGAGAGCGTCGGCGCTTTGCTGTTTTTATAGATCGCCACAATAAGCACCTACGTCCGCAATAAACTCCACTACGGGGACTGCGCGCACCTTTATTCCTTGATGGGAAAATACTTTCTTTTCTTGCGCGGTGATGACCATTGCGTTGCTTACCCCCAAATCCTCGGCTGCGTCTACTATGGATTTAAACTCTCGCTGCCTCGTTGCTTCACTACTTAGTGACCAGCATACCTGGATGAGGCTACGAGGCTTACCGAATCCGAGAATGAGAAAATCAATTTCGCGTTTCTGTCCCGTCTTGTAATAGAAAAAGTCCAGATTCGGCTTAAGACCGCTTCGGTATAAGCTTATAAAGACAAAATTCTCTAAAAGTTTCCCCAAATCTTCCTGGCCACCAACCTTCATGCTCGTATAAAAACCATTATCAATTAAATATACTTTCTTATCGGCGCTAACACGCTCTCTGGATTTATACGAAAAATTCTGCAACGCAAATAGCAAATAGGCATCTTCAGCGTAGCTACAGAATTTTGCCACAGTGGCGATAGAAAGTCGGTTTAGCAAGGCTCGCTCTAGGGAACGATAGCTAATTTTACTGGCAAAAGAGTCACGAGTAATAGTTAACATTGCCTTAAGCTCGGTTACGCTGCGCACCTTATAGCGCTGGACAATATCTTTAAGAACAATAGAATCCCACAATTCGCGAAGATAATTTTGGGGATGAACTCGATTCATAACGACGTCAGGGAAACCCCCATATCTCAAATACTCCTTAAACCCGCCGCTGCCGCCACTTGTCTGGGAATGCACCTGACAATACTCGCCAAAGCTAAATGGAAAAACTAAAAAAGCCTCATGGCGTCCGGTAAGAGACGAAGAAAGTTCAGAACTCAAGAGCTTTGAATTGGAACCGGAAACTACTATTCTCTTTCCAGCTCGCTCTAAACGATTCAATAGTTGTTCCCAGCGCGGAAAAACTTGAATTTCATCCAGAAAGTAAAGCGTCGACTTTGGATAAACCTGTGTTAATGCAGTTTCAATGGCATCAAAAGCTACTCCATTGGGCAATTGCTCATCTTCAAAGTTAAAATAAGCATATTCCTCACCTCTCGCTGAAAGCACTTGATGCGCCAGTGTGGACTTGCCGCTTCGCCGAGGTCCAATTACTACCTTTATAAGAGATCGCCTGAGACTCTCAAGCAAAACCGAAAAACTCTCCCTAGTAACAGAAGACATGCTAAGAATATGGTCTTTTTCTGCCTTCTGCCTCAGAACCAGGTTGTAAAGTAGCTCGCCCATATTAAACAAAGTACCAGACTTTGTTTAATATGGCAACTTTATTTTTCTTGAGCAATTAGGTTCCCAACAACATTTTCTCTACCTGCCGCTGTTTATAGCATTTACAAAAAGTAAAATATTTAACTTACTTTTTGAAACGGTTTAGCTACCGCGCAACTCTAGAATTGCATCTCCAGTCTCCACCATTTCACCTGCCTTCAAAAAAATCTCTCTAATGACACCAGCATGAGTGGCAGTAACTATGGTCTCCATTTTCATAGCTTCTATGACAAACAAAGGAGAGTCGGCACTTAGTTCCTCGCCAACTTTAACTAACACCGCAGATAGCTTGCCTTGAAGAGGCGATGCTATTTCGTCATTGCCCTGCGCTTTGCGGTGAGCAATTTTAGTGCTCTTCACTTTAGTATCGCGAACCTCTACCGCGCGCGACTGGCCGTTTAGTTTAAACGATACATGGCGAATACCTGCTTCATCCGGCTCGCTTATATACACTAGCTGTATAATTAAGGTCTTTCCCTCATCGATAGTGACTAAAATCTCCTCATTGGTACGCAAGCCATAAAAAAAGGCCTGTGTCGGAATCTTTGACACGTCGCCGTAGATCTTGCGAAACGATGAATAAGAGGCGAAAACTCTGGGATACATCTTGTATGACAGAAAATCCAAAAAGGAATTGTCGGAACCAAATTCCTCAATAAACTTCTTAAACTCCTCTGCAAAATCAACTGGCGCCAAATGTTCATTTGGACGACTGGTATATGGTTTTTCGCCTTTTAAAACCATTTCCTGCAATCGGCTTGGGAACCCTCCATACGGCTGGCCTAAATCCCCACGAAAATAGCTTTTCAGCGATTCTGGGAACGATAACTCGCTCCCCCTTTGCATGATACCGTCCGCAGTTAAATCGTTTGCCGTCATAAAAAGAGCTAAATCACCTACGACCTTCGATGTTGGCGTAACTTTGATGACATCGCCTAGTAACTGATTTACAGCCTGGTAATTTTGCTTGATATTCTCAAAGCGATCTTCCAGTCCTAGAGCTCGCGCCTGTGGCCTCAGGTTGGAATATTGACCGCCAGGAATTTCATGCTCATAAATTTCAGCCGTGCCAGCTTTTAGCTCGCACTCAAACGGATAGTAGTATTCGCGCACAGCCTCAAAATAAGCAGAATACTTATTCAAAGAAGAAATATCCATGGGATTCTCTCGGGGATGACCTCTAAACATCGACGCAATGGCCTCAAAACTAGGCTGAGAGGTAAGCCCAGACATCGACGAAAGGGCTACATCTAATATATCCACCCCAGCTTCTACAGCCATTAAATAAGTGGCCGCCTGCACTGATGACGTATCATGCGTATGAAGGTGAATTGGTATCTGAACAACCTTTTTTAGCTCCTCAATTAAGAGAGTAGCCGCCTGTGGCTTTAGAAGTCCAGCCATGTCCTTGATAGCCAAAATGTGAGCGCCAGCATCTTCGAGCCGTCTTGCGAAATCTAAATAATACTGCAAATCGAATTTTCTTCTCGCAGGATTTAAAATATCTCCCGTGTAGCACATACAGACTTCGGCAATAGAATTGGTTTCCTCTCTAACAACGCGAATGCTATATAGCATTGCATCTAGCCAATTCATGGAATCAAATATCCTAAAAATATCGACCCCGCACTTGGCAGATTGTCGGATGAACTCTCCGATAAGATTATCGGGATAAGCTGAATACCCTACTGCATTTGAACCGCGCAACAACATCTGCAACAAGATGTTTGGCATTGCCTCTCTGAATAACCGTAAGCGTTCCCAAGGGCACTCGTGCAAAAAGCGCAGAGCTACGTCGAAAGTAGCTCCGCCCCAAACCTCCATAGAAAAAATATTGGGATTATTTTTTGCCAAACTTTCAGCCACGCGAATCATGTCAATTGTTCTAAGCCGCGTTGCCAAAAGCGACTGATGCGCATCGCGAAAAGTCGTATCTGTATACTGTATGGCCTTTTCATTAGATAACCAACTTAGAAAATTATTTCGTCCCAAAGTTAACAACTTATGCCTACTCCCTTCAGGAAAGTCGCCAAAGCGGTTATATTTTGGAACCGATGGCTCACGGAATTTCCTGTTACTGTCTGGGTTCTTAATGTCTGCATTTCCATTAACTGCAACATCCGCTAAATAGTTAAGCACTTTGCTAGCGCGATCCCGACGCTTGCGCCTGCGAAATAATTCCGGCCAGTCATCAATAAAATTTACCGTAGCCTTGCCATCGCGAAAAGTTGAGTGATTTAAAACGTTTTCCAAAAAATCAATGTTAGTTCGCAAACCCCTAATGCGAAATTCCTCTAACGCTCGGTGCAATCTGTCAGCAGCTCCCGCAAGCGTCCTGCCAGAAGATGTAACTTTAACCAAAAGAGAATCAAAAAAAGGAGAAATCTTTGCCCCAGCGTAAGCACTCCCAGCATCCAACCTAATGCCAAATCCCCCAGGGCTCCGATAGGCGCTAATTCGCCCATAATCTGGCTTAAAATCGTTTTCGGGATCCTCTGTAGTTATTCGGCACTGAATAGCATAGCCATTACATGGGATGTCCTTTTGAGAACCAAGCGCAATGCATTCCGAGTCTAGAGAATGGCCAAGGGAAACTAAAATCTGGGCGCGCACCAAATCTATTCCCGTCACCTCCTCCGTAACGGTGTGTTCAACCTGAATGCGAGGATTGACCTCAATAAAATAAATTTTTCCACTCGATTCCAGGAGAAACTCAACAGTCCCAACGCTAAAGTACCCCACCTCCTTTCCAATTTCTAAGGCATATCTAAATAATTCTTCCCTTGTCTCCTGACCAATGGATGGACAAGGAGCGATCTCCACTACTTTTTGAAAGCGCCTCTGAACCGAGCAATCGCGCTCATGGAAGTGCAGCAACCTGCCATGCTTATCGCCAATTATTTGCACCTCGAGGTGTTTTGGGTTTTCGATATACTTTTCCAAAAACACAGTGTCGTTATTAAAAGCCCTAAGCGACTCCGCACGGGCTTCTTTGTATAATGCACTTAACTCGCGTTCCTTTCTAACAACTCGCATCCCCCTACCTCCCCCACCACCGGCAGCCTTAATGATTAGTGGATACGAAATTCTCTTCGCCTCTTCTATAGCCTCCTCTATTGTCTTTACCGCTTGGCTATCCTCAATAACAGGAATCCCCAATTTCCTAGCAATGCGCTTTGCCCCAATCTTGTCACCCAATTTCTCCAAAACCTCGGCGCTGGGGCCAATAAACTCTATGCCAGCATCGCGACAAGCTCTGGCAAAACTCGCATTCTCAGACAAAAATCCATAACCTGGATGTATTGCATCTACGTTTTTTCGTTTAGCTAGTTCGACAATCTCCTCGATATCGAGATATGGTTTAAGCGGTTCGGTTTCTGCCCCTATGAGATAGGCCTCATCTGCTTTATAGCGATGCAGCGAATAGCGATCCTCATAGGTATAGACCGCTAGCGTTCGCATTTTTAACTCAGTAGCCGCTCGCATTACGCGAATGGCTATTTCACCTCGATTAGCAACTAATAAGTTTTTTAGTGTCCGCGCGATCTGGGCCACAATGTTCTTCCTAGATAAATCCCTTAACGCCTCTTAACTGCCTCTATTAGTTGTCGGTAGTGAGACAGTCTCTCTTTAATCTTCACATCCAAACCCCTGTCCGTCGGCTCATAGACGCGCAAGTCCCCTATCTCCTTAGGCAAATATCTCTCCGCTACAAATCCTTCCGGATAGTCATGGGGATACTTGTAGCCAACAGAGTGGCCCATTTCGCGCATCAGTTCTGTGGGAGCATTGCATAGTCGCTCTGGTATTTCTAAATCCGGATACTGCGACACTACCTTCTCCATTTCCTTTAATGCCAGATAAGAAGCATTAGACTTCGAGCAACACGCTAAGTAGATCGCTCCCTGGGCCAAGGGAATCTTAGCTTCTGGTAGACCAACTCGCTCGACCGCTCGATCGACATCTAAGGCGAGCTGTATCGCCCGGGGATCGCAGCTAGCATCTTCCGAGGCAAAGATAATCATGCGACGAGTTATAAAGAGCGGATCCTCGCCCCCCTCTAAAGCGCGTAACATGTAGTAAAGCGCCGCCTCGGGATCAGAGCCGCGCATGGATTTTATAAAGGCCGAAATGCAGTCGTAGTGGTAATCTCCATCTTGGTCAAAATAGATTGGTTGCATCTTAAAATGGGCCTGCAACATTTCTGCCGTTATCGCGCTCCTTCCTTCAGTTCGGGCGTGGATCGCAGCCCATTCTATGGCATTGAGGGCCCGCCTAGCGTCTCCCATGCTCCATTTAGCTAGAGCATTTCGTGCCGTAGGTTCAATTTGCAGATGCCACTCTCCTAAACCTCGCTCGACATCCACTAAAGCCCTGTCTATTAGTTGCTCCAGACAGTTTACAGACAGTGCTTTAAGCGAAATTACGTGCAACCGACTTAAGAGGGCATTTCTCAATCGAAAGCTAACATTGTCAGTCGTCTGACCTATTATAGTGAGCAAGCCCGATTCAATATGTGGCAGGAAGGCATCCTGCTGCGCTTTATTGAAGCGATGAATTTCATCTACGAGGACAACGGTCGATTTGCCCGTCTTTTCTAGCAAGACTTCTGCATTTTCAACCGCCTGGCGAAGTTCTTTTACTCCATCCAAAACCCCCGAAAGGCGAACAAAATGGCAATTGCTCTCTTCTGCAATTACTCGCGCGATTGTAGTTTTGCCGACTCCCGGTGGCCCCCACAAAACTACCGAAGGAATATTGGTATCTTTGCTGCGAATGATTTGGCCAAAAACTGAATTCGGACCTATGGCTTCATCCTGACCCAGGATTTCATCCACCGTCCTAGGCCGCATGCGCTCAGCTAGCGGGACGCGAAAATCAGCCATGTATGTAAAGGCCGTATGCCGCCCGATATGTCTAAAATAAACTTCATTGGTTTAACAGATTCTTTAATACCGTACAAAGTATCCCACCATCGCGGTAGTACTGTATTTCTACAGGAGCGTCTATGCGACTTATCGTATTAAAAGTTTTCTCGCCGCCCTTGGGACTGCGCGCCAAAACAGCAATGGTCTCCCGAGGTTTCATCAAATCATTTAATATTATATCAAAGATTTCATCTCCATTTAATCCCAGGCTTTTTGCATTTTCTCCGGGCATAAATTCAAGCGGCAAAATGCCCATGCCAATTAGATTGCTTCGATGAATCCTCTCATAGCTCTCTGCAATTACAGCCTTAACACCAAGCAAAAATGGCCCTTTAGCTGCCCAGTCGCGCGAAGAACCGCTTCCATACTCCTTCCCCGCCAAAACAATTAGCGGAACATCTTTTTCCCTATAACGCTCGGCAGCGTCAAAAAACGACATTTGCTCACCAGTGTCGTGATACACTGTAACGTTACCTTCTACGCCTGGGACTAAGGCGTTTTTTATCCTCACGTTAGCAAACGTGCCGCGCATCATTATCTTGTAGTTTCCACGACGCGAGCCATAGCTGTTATACTCCTCCGGCTTAACTCCAAGAGATTTCAAATAAACTGCCGCTGGAGAGTTCTTTGCCATAGAGCCAGCAGGGGAAATGTGATCTGTCGTTACGGAATCACCAAAGCAGGCTAGGACTCTAGCATTGCAAATTGACTTAATGTACTTAGAATCAGCAGAAAGCTCAGTAAAAAAAGGCGGCTCCTGTATATAAGTAGAACTTTCATCCCACGAATAAAGCTCGGTCCTTTTAGTCTCAATTCGTTGCCAAGCATCCGACCCTTTAAACACATCTGCGTAGCGATTCTTAAACATCTCTGGCAACACCGCTTCACGCACGGCCGCTGCAATTTCTGCACTACTAGGCCAAATATCGCGCAAATACACTGCATTCCCATCGCTGCCAATACCTATAGGTTCCGTTGTAACGTCCTTAGCAGTAGAACCAGCCAAAGCATAAACTACTACTAAAGGAGGCGAAGCTAAATAATTAGCGCGCGTAAGTGGATGAACCCTACCTTCAAAATTGCGATTGCCCGAAAGCACAGCAGAAACTACTAAATCATTTTCGACAATAGCCTTTTCAACCGCTTCGGGTAGCGGGCCAGAGTTACCTATGCAAGTAGTACAGCCATACCCTACGATAAAAAACCCTATTTTTTCCAAATAGGCTAAAAGTCCAGCCTTCTTTAAATAATCCGTAACGACCGTAGACCCAGGCGCAAGAGACGTTTTTACGTATGGCTTAACCGTTAACCCCCTTTCTACAGCTTTTTTAGCTACTAAACCCGCCGCTATCATCGATGCGGGATTACTAGTGTTGGTACAAGAAGTTATAGCAGCAATGACGACAGCCCCATGGGATATCTCCTCGCTTTCGTTATCAAGTTTTACCACTCCCTTGCGCTCCAAATCATTTGCCTGCAAGCCAAAGCCTTTGGAACCAACAGGAGCAAGAAGGCTCGCCCTGTAACTAGACGCTACATTACTCAATGCCACTCTATCCTGTGGCCGCTTTGGCCCAGCGACACATGGCACAATACTTGACAAGTCCAACTCAACGACCCTAGAGAATTCGGGATCGGGAGTGCTCGCCTCGCGAAACAAACCTTGGCTCTTGTAATACGCTTCAGTAAGCGCAACTAACTCTTCGCTGCGACTAGATTCGCGCAAGTACTGTAATGTTAAATCGTCAACGGGAAAAAAACTAACAGTGCTCCCCTGCTCTGGAGCCATATTGCCAACTGTAGCTCTATCTGCAACGCTCATGAAGTTAAGTCCTGGGCCAAAAAACTCCACAAACTTTTCCACTACTCCAATAGAGCGACAAAGCTCTGTAATCGCTAGCACCAAATCGGTAGCCGTCGTGCCATCTGGCATCTCTCCCAGCAACTTTATGCCGACGACGTCGGGAACTAACATGTAAATAGGCTGATCGAGCATCACTGCTTCAGCCTCAATTCCACCAACACCCCAAGCTAAAACCCCTAGACCATTTACCATCGTCGTATGCGAATCAGTTCCCACACAACTATCCGGATAAACCACATTAGCTTGCCTATTCCAATAGATGCCTTCCGACAAATACTCCAAATTTACTTGATGTATTATGCCGGTCGAGGGCGGAACCACCCGCAAATTGCTAAAGGCGAGTTGTCCCCATTTCAAAAACTCGTATCTTTCACGATTTCGCTGAAACTCGACTTCCTCGTTTTTAGCTAAAGCAGCACTAGTCCCGAAATAATCGACTTGCACTGAATGATCTATTACCAAATCGCAACGAACGAGAGGGTTAATCTTTGCTGGATTGCCCCCAAGGCGCTTCATGGCGTCGCGCATAGCAGCCAAGTCTACAATAGCTGGAACTCCAGTAAAATCCTGTAACACAACTCTTGCTGGCTTATATGGCATTTCTGGACGCTTCTCGCTTAGAGGCTTCCATCCTGCAAGGGTTTTTACATGCTCTTCGGTAAAGACAAAGCCATCGCAATTTCTCAGAACCGACTCCAGTAAAATGCGAATGCTAAATGGCAAACGGGATATGCTTCCAACCCCCAAATCTTCAAGCCCTTGAAGAGGACAATATTTAACTTTTCCAAATTTCTTACCCGATAGTTCTTTAAGCGAAATCATAACATTACCCTAGAAAGCTGCCTTTTTAGCATTTTAATAATCGCCTATTGCCAACGCAAAAATGTTTTCGTAGATTTTGGCCACATTTTGCTCAATAACCGATTAAGGACATGTCAAGAAACATGCCCTTAAAGATTGTAACATTTTATTTGCCGATTAACATGATCCTTTCTATCGATGAGACTAAATTAGATAAAAATTTAATTTGCGATGTGCAATTTAAAGATTTAAAAACCTTTCCCGATGATCGCGGTTTCTTTAGGGAGGTGGTGCGAGTTTCTGATGATTTTTTTCGCGAGGGCTTTGGCCAATGGAGTCATAGCAAAATGGGCAAAGATACCGTCAAGGCTTGGCACTTTCATCATAGGCAAGTAGATTGGTGGTACGTGGGTTTAGGAGTAATTCACACAGTTCTATATGATCTTAGAGAAGAGAGCCCAACGTTTAAAAAGAAGCTTGAATTTAAACTGGGAGAAAATTCGCTAGACCCCCAGGCATTGACTGCCGTCGTGCGAATTCCCACTGGGGTTCTTCACGGATGCAAAGTTTTAAGCGAACAGGCGCATCTGTTTTACATTACGAGTAGAACGTACGATCCGAACGACGAAGGACGTTTCCCCTTTAATTCAGAAATAGTACCCCACAAGTGGGGCGGCAAAAACGAGACACTAATAGTGGCAGAAAACGATAAGAGAACGTTTATGCCAACACAAGATCGAATTCCTATCGATTTTTAGTAACGCGATAATCTTATAGACTGCATCTATTCATCATTAGCATCATTATCGTCGTCATCGCTGTCCGAGCTTTGCTTATTTTCTTCGCGCTCGCGAGCAGTTCCAGTAATTGGCACGAAGCGAACTAATCCCAGATCGCGCGTTATTAAATCATCTCCCCGCTTCTCTATTACCATGAGGATTTCCCCATCAGTATTTTCATCTTCTATGGGAATTACCATCTTCCCTCCGTTTGCCAATTGCGAAATGAGTTCGCGCGGTGGCCTAGGGGCAGCAGCCGTTACTAATATCGCATCGAATGGCGCTTCCTCTTCCCATCCTTTCCAGCCATCTCCTTGCCTAACGGTTACATTTACATACCCTAATCGCTCCAGCCTCTCTTTCGCCTCATCAGCTAGGGAAGAAATTATTTCGACACTAAAAACTCGCGCCCCGAGTTCTGCTAATACTGCCGCCTGAAACCCACTTCCCGTACCTATCTCCAAAACCTTGCTTCCCTGAGATATTCCAGCCTCTTGAGTCATGAGCGCAACGATGTAGGGTTGCGATATGGTTTGTCTTTTCCCAATTGCCAGCGCTCTATCTTCGTAGGCAAAACGAGAAACCTCGCTTGGCACAAATAGATGCCTAGCGACGCGCGACATCGCCTTTAAAACTTCCTGATTAGTAAGCTGAGGCCTATCTAAACCTTGGCTGATAAAAGGACCGTAACCACCTTCAGTTAGAGTCCTGAGATCCATTTCATGCGGAGAGGCGCCATTCACTTTTTCATGAGACATACAGGCTTCTTGTGCTATTAAAAGGCAAAAAATGTAAGGGAAACAAACGACTAGAGCTTTCATCAAAAACTGTTTAGTTCAAGTCACTTAATATATTGACATTCATATAACATGCAAATATGCTCTGTGCAATAATTATAAGTTGTTTCAGGTAGTTATACCGTTTACCATAAATATTTTTGGAAACGGCATGACAAGCAAATGCGTAAGCACTTGCCAACAAACAAAAAATGCTCGTTCCAAAAAGCAAGTTAAATATTTTACTTTTTGGAACGGACATACGCCAAAGGATTGAGCTTTTATATATGGAAACACGGGATAAAGTAAAACAAATCGAGAGAGAATTTACTGCTAAAGAAGTTCAATCCATATTGCGCGGAATGCTCGGGGGCTCAGAAAAAATAGGCCTCGCTCTCTTAAACTACTACTCACGCACGGAGTTGGTAGTGGCCTCGGGAAGAACTCAGCAACGCGGCCGCAATTGCTACAGCTATGCCGACGTCATTTTACTCTCTTGGCTATTTCGCATGAAGCGCGAAGGTTTGCCGGTAAATCGCTTTCGACGTGGCATTTCGTATTTGAGAAAACGCTTGCCAAAACTACACGAGAATCCACGAGACATGATTCTCTTAACGGATGGCAAACAGTTGTTTATAAAGAACAGAATTGAAGATCGCGATGGAATAGCTGAAGTATTGACCGGCCCACGTGCGGGGCAATACGTTTGGGCATATTGCATTGGCTCATTAATCGAAGAAGTCGACACAGTTATTAAGCGACAGTTTAAAAGTGCCGCTTAGTTTTTTCTCGGCAGATTTTTATCATAAATTCGGTCTTGCCGGTGAGCAGTAAAGTAGCAATAGAAGAACACATTAAAGAGTCTGCTCGTGTAAAGTTGTCGCTTCTCGACCACGTTGGTTCTATTAATCGCGCTGTAGAGATTTTAGTCAACACAGTCAGAGATGGAGGTCGCGTTTATTCTTGCGGCAATGGTGGCTCGGCTTGCGATGCTATGCATCTAAGCGAAGAACTCGTCGCGCGCTACAAGATGCACAGACCAGGAATTCCGGCGCACCATTTGTGCGATGCGGGAGTAATAACGTGCTGGGCTAACGATTACAGTTTTAATGAAATATTCGAGCGCCAGGTTGCAACATTTGTTACTAGCAAGGATGCGCTTGTTGCCTTCTCGACTAGCGGCAATTCAATTAATATAGTTAAGGCAGTGGAAAAGGCAAAAGAAATTGGCGCTGTGAGCATTGCTCTCCTTGGAAAAGGTGGGGGCAAGGCGAGAGACATAGCAAACCTCTCTGTAGTCGTTCAATCAGACATCACTGCACATATCCAAGAGGCACATATCGCAATAGTTCACATAATATGCGAACAACTCGAAATGAAATTATTTTCCACTGGCGGAAAAGTTAGCTCTAGTCTCTCGTAAGTTTTCACAAAGGAGCGAGTCTTAAAATGACAGCAAGAGAGGATGTCGTAGAAGCATTAAAAACTGTTATGGATCCCGAGCTTTACATTGATGTGTGGACTCTTGGCCTAATATACGACATTGACATAAACGGCTCTGCCGTTGACATTAGAATGACGTTTACGTCGGTAGCCTGTCCTTTGGGCCCAGAACTAGTAGATGACGTTCGGCAAAAAATTTTAACCCTTGAGGGAGTGGAAATATGCAATGTCGAGGTGGTTTTCGATCCCCCCTGGAAGCCTTCCGATGAGCTAAAAGCCATGCTAGGTATATTGTAATTTTGCCGTTATGGATTTCTTAATTCCCAAGGAGCTACGTGAATTTCGACGCTCCTTACAAAAATTATTGGTAAAGGATGGGCTTCGCGCCACAGCAAAGAGTTTCGATGCGCACAGCGCGTCAAAGAGCTTGGCGCTCGACGAGAAGTTTTTAAACTTATGGGCTGAACTATCTCAGTTAGGCGCTTTTCTTGGGTGTTTAGGAGAAGATTTTGGTGGATTGGGCTTCGATCTCGTAGCAGCGCAATTAATGCTGCTAGAGAGCGCGAGAGTGCTATCTCCCCTTCCCTTATTTGAGACCGTCGCCTTGGGGATTTATCCCTTAAGCCTTATGGGCGACGAACTTAGCAGAGCCGAGTTATTGCCTAAAATTGGGCAGGGTGAAGTTCGCGCTAGCGGTGCTTTTCAGGATTTTTTTGGGCGGAGCAACGCGCCGCCACTATCTGCCAAGATAAAGGAAACCAGGAAGAAAAAAGCTAATGAGGAGAGGACGCAATATCTTTTAAGTGGCAGCGCAACGTTGGTTCCATCGGTAGAGGTTGTAGACATCATTCTAGTGCCGGCAATCATCGATAGTTGTGACAAGGCGCTATTTTTGGTAAAGCGCGAAACGTTTAAAAATCTAGAAATTATAAGACAACCCTCTTTTGATCTCGTTCGCTGTTATTATCGCTTGAATTTTAAAGACACCGAAGCTGAACTCCTGTCGACCAACATAGTTCCCGATGCTGCATGGCAGGAGTTAAGCGACTGCATAGCCATTTTAGCCAGTGCCGAAATGCTTGGAGTTGGACAAACTGCTTTAGACATGTCCGTCGAATATGCCAAGACTCGCAAGCAATTTTCAAAACCCATAGGCAGTTTCCAGGCAATAAGCCATAAGCTAGCGGATATGCATCTAGAACTTCAGAGCGCCACAACCCTATTGCATTTTGCCGCCTGGAGCCGGGCCGGTGACAAGGCGCAATTTTCCCAAAGTGCTGCTGCTATAAAGGCCTACGCTAGCGAAATAGCCCCTAAAGTTGCTGAGCGCGCTATTCAGATTCACGGCGGTATTGGCTTTACATATGAATACGATTTGCACTTATTTCTAAGGAGAGCCATAACACTAGCGTCGTGTTATGGAGATAAAAACCACCACTACAAGCGCGTGGCGGAGCTTGAGCTTGCAAGCTCATAGCGTCTCGCTTCCAAAACTAGTGGAATACGGTTTCCTGACGTTCGCGGAGAAATGAGCGAGCGCAGTGGATAGAACATTAGGAGTAGCCTGAGCCAAAATTACACTAGCGGCTGTGGCCAGCCCGAGGAAGTGTCATAATTGCTGCTTGAACATAAGGCGTAGAGCTCTAAAAGAGCTAGTCTAATATTCCCACAGTTTCGCTTATAGATGTTGGAGATTTCGCTAAACCTTATGGCGTTGTGTTTTTCCAGCAGATTATTCACCAGTAGATAAAGTAGCTCCGCGCTAGTTTGACAGCTGATTAGCGTCGGTATAGTTCTGCGGGCCTTATGAGAGCTAATTATTAGTCCGGCCGTCTGTCTAGTTCTGTACCTTAGTAACTGCATAAAACAATGACCGAGAAGATCGGCGTCATCTACCAATACATAGCAATTCTCCTGTAACGCAGAGTCACTTATAAGTAATTTCTCTGACTTACCAATGCGAAATAGCTTTGCGTCAAAACCACGTTGTTTAAGCTGTAAGGCCAATTGTTCAAGGAACAAAGTCTTTCCCGAGCCCTCCTGCCCTACTACGGCCGAACAGGTTCCAATAGATTTAAGTCGCGAGATGACATCATCCCAACTATCACTTTGGAAGTGATAGTTGAGTTGCTCCAGACGGTCAGTCGAAAATGGGTTGTCTCTTGCTCTCACAGGGCGATCTCTTTGCCATTAGGCGATATACTTATCTCCAGGCGTTCGGTTCCCAGGTCTGGCTCGGCTATTACCTCAATTGCCCATATGAGCGAAATTAGCTTGCCGGAAAAACTATAAGGTCCTATTGGTGTCTGGATGGAAAAAGGACGCTCGCCACTTTGGCCAGGTTTAGTGAAAGTCTCATCTGAAACAATACATACATCTTGACTTCCCTTTCCTTCTGTATACCAAAACAATCTTATGTGAAGCTCTTCAGGATCCTCCGTGAAAGACCAAGAGGTCTTACCCGTTATATTCTCGCCTGGTTTGAACTCGCGTTTGTCCTCCGTAAGAAAAATCTCTAAAGAACTCATACTTAAATAATCTCCGGTTATGCTTCTCTCACTTTGGAAGAATACATACGAGATACTCCGCTAAAAGATCGGGCCAGCGATGAATGACGCCGTGAACTTTGAGTTTCCAGATGATTTTATTATTGGTGCTCTCAAAGGAGTGCATAGTATCTACTGGAATAGTCGCACTTGCTTCACCTTGCTGGACTGTTATCGATTGAGCAGTGTCTATAAGAGCTATTGTCTTAAAGACATTTTTATCTGTATAGGTATTAGTCCCTCGGCGATAAGTAGCTTCTTCAAGACCCTGCAGTTCTATCTTGAAGTGAGAGATTAGGTGCCTTCGACCAGATGTCTTCCAGTTAACTCTTAGAGTATCACCTAGACGCAATTGCTCGGAACTCACGGCAAGCAGAATCCTTGGATTAAACAAAGCAAGAAAGCAATAGATAATACCCACTGCAGTGCCTGCTCCAATCAAGACAAACGGCAGCAGAAAAAGGGCTCGAAACCAATCTGGGTTACCATTTTGCCATCCTTCTATAGCTTGGAACACAAACACAGATAATATGCCATTCCAAATAGCAGAGAAAATAATCATAAAAAATAAGTCACGCATCGGCGAGAAATTAGATGTCAACAAAATATTGCCTTCAGGGGTGACAACACCCGATGATTTGAAAGTTGGAAGCCAATCTGCATTGTCAACCACCGAGGATGAGTAATTCGCAATGTCCAAAGCATACAAACGGCGTTTTCTTCGACGGGAAGATAGCCCAAAATATAACCCCATGGCCCCAAGGCCGATAAATAGCAGTGTGACTATAGCAATCACTAAATTGTCGGAATTAAGCCCTCGCTCTATTACTGCTTCAGTCGGATCAAGCGGATTTACAAAACATTGGAACCTGCGACCGGGCGGATACTGTTTTACTATCCGAGACTTTGCGTCTCGCCCGCTGCTAGAGGTAAAAGGGCTAAAGTTATAGCGGTTTGATTTATACTGTTTGCCATTATTCGTGTACTCGTAAAGTATATCTACACTATACGTCGTCGTGTCGTCACTTGAGTGACTATTTACTCTGCTAGAGATTACCTCACAGTCCGAAGGATTCCAGGTGTTTGCCTCCATTGCATGCATTAGTGGCATGATGATCGCGACGACAAGAAAGCCGAATCCTACTAAGAGAAATATGCCAGACAAAATAATCAGTATGTTTTTGCCATACGAGTCCTTTGCCTTTTTCGAGATAGATTGCTCTCCTTGCGAAACGGCCGCTTTTCGCTTGGCGATCCACATAGCATATAGTCCACCGAAACCTATGCCGAAAAAGATAAGAGGGAATAACAAGAGCAGAGGCGAAAAAATAGATCCATGTTCTAGCACAGACACAGTTGGTGACTGTGGGTTGATATAACAGGCAACCTGCATCCCGTGCGAGTACTTGAGCTCGAGTTTTTGTAGCTCGCCATAGTCGGTAGACCGCATCCCAGAACTGCTGAATCTATTCGACAAAAAGGGCTGCTCTTTAAATGAGTAACTATATTCTACATTAAACTCGTACTTGTCGCCTTTGTCTGTAATAGAGCTCGAAGTAATTGTGCAGATGTGTCTATGCCAGGTGTAACTAACAAGCCCCTCATAAACAGACTGGCCGATAAAATAAGAAAAGAACAGGCCGAATAACAAAAATACCGAAAAAAACAGGCTACCGAAAAGTGCAGCTGTCGGTCCTGTCTCTTCTGACTCAGAACGTAATTTGAATCTCATCTATGACCACCAAAGATTGGCCCTTGTCTGCCGATAATTCTTCCCTAAGCAGCCAGGGCTCATTGCGATAACGCAGGTAAGAATCGGTCTTTAGTAGGTCAATGCAATGAGAATC